>NZ_JARLJK010000131.1:0-67260 GCF_031291215.1 Silvimonas sp. | reverse complement strand
GGGTGCCGGCCAGCACCTGGTTTACTGCATCACGTTTGAAGGATTCGGGGTAAGTACGTCTGGTCTTGGTCATGAACACAACTCCTGGGTGGGCATTATCCACCTTAAGTCAGTGTCCATCGAGGCCGGGCCAGACCAAATTTACACTCAGTTTTCTTGGACGTTTTCGTATCTGGAATGGGTTGGAGCGCCACAAAGACTACTGTTCAAGTGTTAAGCGCCGCTTCAAAGTTCGAGGGGAGGAGAAGCCTAAGTCGCAATTTGGAACCTGGTGTGTCTTAGCGGGGCTGAATGTACAAGACATACTTGCACACCACAGTTTTTGGAGGGTGTTTGAAGGCAAAGGGCAAATCACAATTACTAGCCGCTCCCAATTAGGCAGACTTGCGTCCGGTCTGATGGGACCAAGCCGGTTTTGCCTTGATTGTGTGGAAGAAGAACGCGAGGAACATGGATATTCGAGGTGGCACAGGGAACACATGCTCCCAGGAAACTACCGCTGCCAAACCCATCAAACCGTGCTTCGATTTCTCCCAAGTACTCTCCCGTCTGATTATTGGTACGAACCACTTTTTTACAAACCGGTTGCGCGTGAGTATGACGAAGACTTGATCCGGCGTTGGTCAAAATGCCCCTTGATTCAGCGCTTTCTTGTCATCGCGAACGAACTGGTAACCAACCCCCAATCATTCAGGCTAAGCGAAGTCGAGAAGATGCTGTCACAACGTTGTCAGAGGCTACGACTGAACGAACCTCTCGCTGACGTACTTTGCTCATCAGTCTGTCTGCGTTGGCTCGCTGCAGCCTGGCCTAAAGCCGCCTCCCTGACTCAAATACAGAGACGTTGCGAAAGCCCAACTGCAGCTTGGATACCGGAATGGGGAACCGCAAGTTTGCAACTTGTGAGTAGAACAAGCACATCGAAACCGCGGCCCTTATTCAGGTTTCAAAAAAACGCCACAGACTTCAGCGCGTGTTTTACCGCCGCCTTGTTGTACAGCGACCCCTACGAAGCAATTGAAGTTCTCAGAACTGGTTCTGCCGGCTAAGCCATCTGCTTGAGCGAGAAGACTGGCCTACGCAGGGATCGAAAACAAGGGCTCCGCTTGGAGCCCTTGTTTTTGCTAGTTTTGAGATATCAACATTAAGGTTGAGATATCAACTTTAATGTAGAGATATCAACTTTAATTGTCAGAATCAAAACGGCGCCGAAGCGCCGTTTTTTTATTCCACAGTGACTGATTTTGCCAGGTTACGTGGCTTATCAACATCCGTGCCTTTGCGGCAGGCGGTGTGGTAGGAGAGCATTTGTAGTGGCAGTGTCATGACCACCGGGGCGAGTGGGCCGCTGGCGGCGGGGAGCGTCAGCACGCGATGCGCTCCGGGGTGGGCAGATTCGCAGCCGGGTTCCGCCAGCAAGAATACTTTGCCACTACGCGCTTCCACTTCGCGCATGTTGGAGACGAGTTTTTCCAGCAGTTCGTCGCGGGCGGCGCAGACGATGACGGGCATGTCTTCATCCACCAGCGCCAGCGGGCCGTGCTTGAGTTCGCCGGCGGCGTAGCCTTCCGCGTGGATGTAGGCGATTTCCTTGAGCTTGAGCGCGCCTTCCAGGGCGATCGGGAACAAGGTGTGACGGCCGAGGAACAAGGCGTTGTGATAATGCGCCAGTTCTTGCGCCCACTCTTCCAGTTGCCCGTCCATGGCCAGCACTTCTTCCACCAGCACCGGCAGACGATGCAGCGATTCGCTGATCTCGCGCTCGGCGGCAGCGCTGAGCGTTTTGCGGCTACTGGCCAAGGCGGCGGCCAGCACGTACAGCGCCACCAGTTGGGTGGTGAATGCTTTGGTGGATGCCACGCCGATTTCCAGCCCGGCCTGAGTCAGGAATAGCAGGTCTGATTCACGTGTGAGGGTCGAGTGCGGCACGTTACAGATGGCCAGCACTTTAACGTCGCCGCGTTCACGAGCGGAGCGCATGGCGGCCAGCAAGTCGGCGGTTTCGCCAGACTGGGAGATCGCCACGATCAGCGTGCCGTCTTGTTCGCGTCCTTTGCGATAGCGGTATTCGCTGGCGATATCTACGCTAACCGGCAGTCCAGTCCATTCTTCAATCCAGTAACGCGCCACCAGACCGGCGTGGTAGCTGGAACCACAAGCCACGATACGGATGGCCGGCGCCGCGACAAACAGCGCTTCGGCGGTTGGGCCAAACAGCGCGGGCTGGCACCCCAACTCGATCACCCGTTGCAGCGTGTTGGTGATTGCCACTGGCTGCTCGAAGATTTCTTTTTGCATGTAGTGGCGATAGTGGCCCAGATCAGCCGAATCGGCAGCCACATCCACTGTGCGCGCCTGGCGGGTAACGGGCTCACCGGCGGCGTTGAAAATACGGACTTCACCGCGATGCAGTTCGGCCAGATCGCCCTCTTCCAGATAGATCATCCGTTGGGTGACTGGCAGCAGCGCCGCAATGTCTGAAGCAAAAAACTGTTCACCAAAACCCAGACCCAACACTAGCGGGCTACCGCGACGAGCGCAGATGATTGTGTCCGGATAATCCCGGCTCAGTACGCCAATGGCAAAAGCGCCAGTGAGACGGCCAATGGTGGCTTGCACGGCAGAGAGCAGATCGTTGGAGCGTTCCAGATAGTGATGCACCAGGTGCGCGATGACTTCGCTATCGGTTTCCGAAGTGAACTGATATCCCTGCGCCAGCAGTTCAGTTCGCAGGGCGGCATGGTTTTCGATAATGCCGTTATGCACGATCAAGACGCTGTCCCCACCCAGATGCGGGTGAGCGTTCAGTTCAGTGGGCGCACCGTGAGTGGCCCAACGGGTGTGAGCCAGGCCCGCCAGCGCAGATTGTCCCGCCGCTTTGGCAGCCAGATCAGCCACGCGCCCGGCTACGCGAACCCGGGAAAACTCGCCGCGTTGCGCCAAAGCCAGACCGCTGGAATCGTAACCCCGGTATTCCAGTCGTTGCAGCCCGGCCAGCAGCATGGACACGACATTACGTTCCGAGATTGCACCAACGATTCCACACATGAGATAGTTCCTGTTCCGCGATTTGTTGCCATGCACAAGGCATGGAAGAGCCCTGAAATTTACGCGTCGCCAGTGGTATCGTCGTTACACAAAAACCCTGAAACCACTTTGTGCCGATGTAGCTGCAATGGTTACATTACAAAACGCACCGCCTAAACCGGTACAAGCCTTATCCCGCCTGGCTTTCCGCTCATCTCAAACAAGATTTTTAACATCGTCAGTACCCCGGTTTATATCGTTCGGGCCATACCTTTTTTTCGGGCATTTGCCGGCTCTGGCTTTTGCCTGGTTGCACGAGTGGATTTTTCTGCCCGATTGCGAGGGTATTTTTGTCTGGCTCAAGCGACCAAATGGCGCGGCGTTCGCTCCACCCGGCGCCATTTCTGGCTTAAAAAGTGATGATCTGACCGGCGTGCAAGCGCGATATTGCAAAGCTTGTGCCGTTATCACGCAACAGTTCGAGCATGATTTGTTCGTGGTCTGCCGGTTTCAGATGCGTGATGCGGATATCGACCTGATGGCGCAGTTGCCCGAGCGCGGCCAGCAAGCGACGCGGGGTGAAATGGCGCGAGGCCCGGGCCAGCGTTTCTTCATGATCAGCAAATGCGGTTTCGATAATGAGCGTTTGCAGGTTCGCGATGGCATTGACGGATTCCCAGAACGGCGTGCAATCGTCGGTATCGCCAGAAAAAACGACCGAGGCCGTCCCGCTATCCAGCTGATAAGCCACAGCCGGGACGGTATGCAAAGCTGGGAGCGCGCGGATTGTCACGCCCGGTAATATCACTTCGTCACCGGTTTCCAGAACCTGGTAGCGCAACAACGCATTGGCCGAATCGGGAATAGTGGAAAAGTCTGGCCAGATTTGCCAGTTAAAGATGTGCCGTTGCAGCACCTCGATAGTCGCTTGGGTGGCGTGAACCGTAACCGGGCGATTGCGGCTGCCCGCCACGGTATCCAGCAGCAATGGCAAACACGCAATATGGTCCAGATGGGCGTGGGTCAGAAATACGTGGTCGATTTTCACCAGCGCGTCAAAACCCAGGTCACCCACACCTGTACCGGCGTCGATCAGCAGATTGTCATTGAGCAGCAGCGAAGTGGTGCGATTTCCCGCGCCAATGCCACCACTGCATCCCAGTACCTGCAATTTCATGCCGCCCTCTTTACTGTCCATTTGCTGGCCTTGGGCATGTCGCTGCCGCCCGGCCCTGTGTTCTATTGTTTATTCAGTTTTTATTCAGTTGCAGCTTCACTTGCGCACAAACACGTGCACGCCATCCCAATCTCCTGCTGGTGGATTGGCCTGCATGGTCGCCACGCGATCTCGCCAAACCCGGTACAGCACGCAATCAGGCTCGGCTTGTAATAACGTCGCCAATTGCTGTTGCGCTTGCGCCCATTGCCGCAACCGATAGTGCGCCAGCACAGGCGCGAATGCATCCACATATCGCGTTGCGGCTTCGTCGCCCGCCAGCGCGAGCGGTTGATATAAAGTCACCGCATCTTCGCGGCCAGCCACGCGCACCCGATCAATCTCGCGGTAAACAAAGCCTGGCGCGGCATCACGGGTGGCCGCAGTAACCAGAATCGGCACGCCGTAGAACTTGGTCAGGCTTTCGATCCGGCTGGTGAGATTAACCGCATCACCCATCACTGTGTAAGTGAGTCGATACCTTGACCCCATGTCCCCGACTGTGACTACACCGGAATTCACGCCCACGCCCACCACCAGCGTCGGCCAGTTACGGGCCGCAAAAGTGGTATTCAAACGCAGCATGGCGGCGTGGATATTGAGTGCAGCCAGCACCGCATTGTGGGCATGCAGGGTGTCGGGCAACGGCGCGCCCCAGAACGCCATTACGCAATCACCGATGTATTTATCGATGGTACCGGGCTGGCCGCTGCGGATGACTGTGGAAATTTCGGTTAGAAACGCATTCATGAATTGCGTCAGTTCGGCTGGCGCCATGCTTTCGCTGATCGAGGTAAAGCCGCGCACATCGGTAAACAGGATCGATAACTCGCGGCTTTGACCCACCATGGTGTATTTGCCAGGGTCCGCACTCATACGATCGACCAGTTCAGGCACCACGTACTGGCCAAACAATTGACGTAATTGGGATTGGCGCCGGGTAACGAAGATATAACCCCATGCCATATTCAGCACATATAGCGCGACCATCAGCGTCAATGTGGCGGCAAACGGGAAGTCCACATGATGCACCCGCCATAGCCAGATATCCGCCAGCGCCAGCGCCACCAGCAAAGTCAGCACGGTCATCGTGGCCTGAAATGGCGGACGCCGGGCCAGTACCCACACCAGGATTGGGGTGAGCACCGCCAGCAGCAGCAATTCCGCGCCCAACAGATAACCTGGACGTTGCGGCAGGGCACCATCCAGCATGGCCGACAACAAATTGGCATGGATTTCCACGCCCGGATAAGCCTCTCCCACTGGTGTCACGCGCAAGTCGTTTAAACCCGGCGTGGTAGCCCCCAGCAACAAGATGCGGCCCGCCAGTTGGTCGACAGGAACCGTGCCCTTGAGTACATCTGCTGCCGACACATAAGCGAACGAGCGTGCCGGTCCGCGATACGGCACGGTGGCGCGGCCATTGGCGTCCACGCTCAACGTCAGCTTGCCCAGCTTGAGCGCTTCCAGTTGCGGTACGCCGCCACCGACCTCGATCACCGGCTCCAGCGGTGGGTGGCCCAACGCCAGTTGTGCCAGTGCGAGCGATAACGCCGGATAGAACTGGCCGCCAATATTGACCAGCAGTGGCACCCGCCGAATTACGCCGTCTTGATCCACCGACGGCACAAAATGCCCGCCCGCTGCCGCAGCGGTTTGCAGTTGCGCCAGATTGGCCCCGAAGTGTGATGCTGGCGTGATATTGGCAGCCACTGGCGCCAGTGTCCCGGCGTCCAGCGCGGGCGCGGGCAAGGCCCCTGCGGAAACCGCGTGCGGATCGCTACTGTAATAGAAGCCCAGGACGGTATTGCGTTTGGCCAGGGCGCGAGCCAGCCGGGTGTCAGTATCCAGTCGCGGGGCAATACGGGTCAGCGTGGCACCAAATTCGGGGATGTCGGCCAGTTCGCCACTGGCCAGGCGGCGCAGCGTGGCAAGGCCGGTGCTGTCGTCGGCTTCGGCAAAGACCACGTCGAACCCCAGCGCCTGCGCGTGGTAATGGTCGAATACCTGATCGACGAGTCGCGCCAGCAAGTCGCGTCGCCACGGCCAGCGGCCCAGCGCGGCCAGGCTTTTTTCGTCGATATCAATAATGGCAATACGCGGGTCGGGAGCGCTGGCTGCGGAGAAGCGCACGCGCGTGTCGTAGAGATAGGCGTCCAGCCGCTCTACCGCTGGCAGCCGCAACACACTGGTGATATGCGCCGCCAGCAGCATGAAGCAAAGCAGACCCATAATGATCTGCGGCCAGTGTTTCCTCAGCAAAAGCGCCCTCAAGAACCACCCATTTCGCGCTGCGCCAACGCCTGCTGGTCCAGCACTTACCTAGCGATAGAAGAACGCCATTTTGACACCGGCCAGCTCAATCAGGTCTTCTTCTTTGAGTGGGTGTGGCGTGCTGCCGATTTCGCGGTTGTTCACCAGCGGGCGCTTGGGGCCTTCCACGTGAGAAATTGCATAGCCTTCGCTGCGCCGGCCAATAGAGGCCACTTGCACCCCGGCCTTGCCTAGCGTGGTGCTGGCTTTAGCCAGAATGACTTCTCGCCCGGCACTGGTGCCAGTCAGCACTCGCACCACGCCAGTCCGTTTGCCTTCGGGGCGGGCCGCGCTGGTGGGAGGCACCAGCAGTTGCGTGGCTTCGAAGCCATCGTTGCTGGGCGGACGCGCGACCGCATCACTTACCCGGAAGGTGAACACATGCTTGCCGATACGGATCTGGTCACCATCCTTCAGCTTGTACTGCACGATGCGCTGACCATTCACCGAAGTCCCGTTAGTGCTGCGCTGGTCTTCAATGATGTATTCGCCACCCATCAGGCGGATCAGTGCGTGCTCGCCTGAAATCGACAGGTGATCCACCTGGATTTCGTTGTGCGGACGCCGCCCGATGCGTGTTACATCTGGCTTGAGCTTGAACTCGTTGATGTAGTTGCCAGAGAGGCTGAGTATCAATTTCGCCATCTTCTTTCCCAAAACCCCTTCTTGCTTTCCTGTTTTACAGAGCCGCCCGCGCTAAAGTCGTGACGTCTTGCCCAAGCGGTTCTCAGCCGTCTTTTCGCAGCCATTCCATAATCCGGCTACACCAGCCACCCTCGCCCGGCAACGCGCGTTTGATGTCGGCCAGCACAACCGAGATATTGTCCTTGCCTCCGCCATTGTTTGCCTCCTGGATCAGATATGCGGCAGCCATGGGCAGATTGGTGCGCATTGAAGTCAGCACATCCACAACGGTTGGTGCGTCAACTTCGTCGGTCAGCCCGTCTGAGCACAATAAATACAGATCGCCGACCTCAATGTCATGAACATGGACTTCAACCTCGACCTCTGGCCCGATGCCCACGGCACGGGTGATCAGGTTGCGCTGGCCGGTCTCATCGGCTTCAGCCTCGGTCATCAGTCCAAGATCAATCTGTTCCTGCAAAAACGAGTGATCGTGGGTGAGCTGTGTGAGAGTTTCAGCGCGCAAGCGATAAAGCCGCGAATCGCCGACATGCGCCACCGCTAGCCGGTTTTGCTGGAAGAAGGCCACAACAATGGTGGTGCCCATGCCTGCATATTGCGGATGACTATTCGCTGCGGTGTAAACGGCATCGTTGGCTTGCCAGACCGCCTGGGTCAGCAACGCAGCCAGTCGCTCTGGCTCAGGTGGCAAGGGCGGGCGCACGGCTTGGGCGCGATGGATGAAATCGCTCACATGCTTGACCGCAATGGCGCTTGCCACTTCGCCAGCGTTGTAGCCGCCCATGCCATCAGCCAGCACGACCAGACCGATGCGGCTATCCCACGCAATCGCATCTTCGTTATGCGCGCGCTGTAAACCGGTATCGGTTTGTCCCACCATCGCCAATGACAACGATAAATCAGGCATGCCTTGTCTCTGCCAATTGGCTGATCACCGGCCGCCCAGCGCAAGGCCAGCCGGATCGATCAGCGCGCGTTACTCCCGACCAACTCATGTCGTCCCCTGTTTTCGCCCAGTGGCTATCGCACGGGAGTAGTTTGTTGTGATTTTGAGTATGAGCGCTCAATGCGGTCTTGCATTCTAGAAGTTTGACCTGGCAACACCAAATGATTCCGTTGACATAAGCAACGACCGTTGCATTACCGTCACAGAAAGAATTTACCTTGTTGCGGGACAGGCGAACTGGCCCGCTCCACGGGATACATAAAACAAAACGGGCGGCCCACCTGACCAGTGGCCGCCCGCATCATCTGCAAACCGCTTTAGGGGATATCCGCGTAAGGCATGCGCCGCGCAATGATGCTGGCTTTGCGCAGCAAGCGCCGGTCGTTGCGGTGCAAATCGTAATAACGCGGATCCGGCACCATCGAAGCCAGTTTGGCTGCCTGGGCCACACCCAGATTAGCCGCGCCAGTGCGGTAGTAATAGCGCGATGCGGCTTCGGCGCCGTAAATGCCGTTGCCCCATTCGATGACGTTCAGATACAGCTCAAAGATGCGGCGCTTGTCCAGCATGTGCTCCAGCATCACGGTGATGATGGCTTCTTCCAGCTTGCGCCACGGCGTACGGCGGCTGGATAAAAACAGATTCTTGGCAAGTTGCTGGCTGATGGTGGAACCGCCAGCCACAATCCGCCCCTTCTTCAGGTTCTTTTCCCAGGCAGTCTGGATGCCTTCCCAGTCAAAGCCATCATGATCGAGGAACTTGGCGTCCTCTGAGGCCACCAGCGCGCGTTTGAGATTCGGGGAAATCTGACTATAGGACACCCATTTGTGCCGAAGCTCGGCTTGCGGGTCGTCTTTTTGCAGACGTGACAAACCTTCTTCCATAAAGGCGGTGTCGCTGGGGTTATGGTCTTTCCACCACCAGACGTGGGCGAAAATCCACAGATTCCACGCCAGAAACAGCAAAAGCAGCGCCAGCAGAATGCGGCCAAACCACCAGCCAAAAGAACGTTTTTTCACAGAAGGTTACGGCTGACTCAATAAGGTGCCGCGATTCTAGGCGCGTTCCTTACAAGGCGGCAACCGCGAACCCTGATTTTGCGCACATTTATGATCTGCCCAGACGTTCTGATTACGCCGCCAGGCCAGCGCGCATTTCAGCCAGCACTGGCGCCACATCCGGCTGATGCCCGGTCCACAAGCGAAAAGCTTCGGCCGCCTGCCCAACCAGCATACCCAAGCCATCTACCCGCAGCGGCACGCCAGCTTCGCGGGCTTGCGCCAGAAACGGCGTTTCACCTTTGCCATACATCATGTCGTAGGCCAGGGCGTTGGCCGCAAAAACGTTAGGCGGCAATGGAATGCGCTCCCCGCCCAGACTGGCCGAGGTCGCGTTGATCACCACATCAAACGATCCAGCGATTTCGGCAAAACCGCAGGCTTGCAGCGGCACCGAGGTTTTGGCGCTTAACGCATCAACCAATAACAGCGCCTTGCTCGCGGTGCGGTTGGCTAACGTGATTGACGCCGGTTGTTCGGTCGCCAGCGGCAACAACACACCGCGCGCCGCGCCGCCCGCTCCCAGCACCAGTATGCGCAAGCCGGTTAGCGAGCGATGGCGCAGCAAGTCCGCCACCAACCCGGCGCCATCGGTGTTATCGCCAAGCAACGAACCGTCCTTGCGCACCACCAGCGTATTGACCGCACCGGCGGCGGCGCGTTCGGTCAACTCGGAAGCCAGTTCATACGCGGCCTCCTTGAATGGCACGGTGACGTTACAACCTCCACCGCCCGCCGCCACAAAGCTGCGCACGGTGCCATCGAAGTCTTCCAGCGGTGCCAGCAGTCGCTCATAACTGAACGGCGCCAGAGCAAACTGGGCGGCGAAGGCGGTGTGGATTTGAGGGGATTTGCTGTGGGCAATCGGGTTGCCGATAACGACGTAGCGCATGGTGTATGGGGAGAATAAATCAGAGGTGAAGTGTGATTATGAAAGACTGGTGACGCGGTCCTGTCCAGTGCGGCAAGCGAAGGGTTTGACGCCTTGGGTTCATCCCCAGCGCCTCACCCATCTCGCTTTTAACATCCCGGGTTATCGGGATGCCCGTTACCCTTGAACCCAAGGCAAACCGCGACCTTTCCAGCCGTTTCTCTTGCCGCGATGTTGTTGCTCGTCCTTGTCACCCTCAAATCCTTCGAGGATGTTGTAGACCTCGCTGTAGCCGTGTTTGGCGGCCAGCACCGCCGCATCGTGCGAGCGCGCGCCAGAGCGGCACATGAACAACACCACGTTTTGCGGATCGACCTGCGCTTTTAACTGGGTGAGAAACTCCGGATTCAAAGCCATGTCGGGATAACGTTTCCATTCAATCAGCAAGGCATCGGGCACCACGCCCACAAACTGCCATTCCGCATGGGTGCGCACATCCACCACTTTGGTGCCTGGCACCTCGTGCAGCAGCGCAAATGCCTCATCCGGCGTGAGTGCGCCCGAATAAGCAAGACCCGATTCGGCCGCTCTCTGGCGGGCTTTTTCCAGAATGGTGCTAACGGTACTCATGGCTGATTCCTTTGCGTTGACTCTATCTCGTTTTCAAAACGTCAACTGGAGTGGTCCGGGCCAGCGCCATTTGCCAGCCGTGCCACCCAATTTTTTCATGCCGTTTTCTGCATTCTAGCCCTGTTGCGCAGCGCCTGCGTGATTGTGACACGGTGCACGGCATGCACAGATTTGCCGCAACAAAACGCACCATAACGGTGCCTTTCGTTGAATTGCGCACCAAATCGGATTGCATAGGTAAAACCCGCAATAGCCGATTTCTTGTGGCACAATGGCTGTCGGCGGGGTTAACACCCTGGCACACTTTCTGCTTCATAGCGTTCCGACCCGAGCCGGTCTTACTCGAACAAACCTTGCATGGCCGGCGACGAGACAACACTCACTTCAAACTATCTCTTGCACCAAGGAGAGCTCAGATGGCGGTAGCCGACGTACTCAAGCTGATCAAGGAAAACGACATCAAGTTCGTTGACCTTCGTTTCACCGACACTATTGGTAAAGAACAGCACGTAACTGTGCCGTCGCATGTAGTCGACGAAGAATGGTTCGAAACCGGCCACGCATTTGATGGTTCGTCCATCACCGGCTGGAAGGGCATTCAGGCTTCGGACATGCTGCTGATGGCTGATCCGGCCACTGCCAACATTGATCCGTTCTACGACGAACCGACCGTGTTCATGACATGTGACGTGATCGAGCCAGCTACCGGCAAGGGCTATGACCGCGACCCACGTTCGCTGGCCAAGCGCGCTGAAGCCTACCTGAAGGCTTCGGGTATTGGTGACACAGCTTACTTCGGTCCAGAACCAGAATTCTTCATTTTTGATAACGTTCGCTGGAACGCAGATCTGTCCGGTTCGTTCGTCAAGATCGGTTCGGAAGAAGGCGCCTGGGCTACTGGCCTGGAATTTGAAGGCGGCAACATGGGCCACCGCCCACGCCTGAAAGGCGGTTACTTCCCGGTTCCTCCGGTCGACAGCCATCAAGACATCCGCGCCTCCATGGTGCTGGTACTTGAAGAACTGGGCATCCCGGTTGAAGTGTTCCACCACGAAGTGGCAAACGCTGGCCAGAACGAAATCGGCACCAAGTTCAGCACCCTGACCCAACGCGCTGACTGGACTCAAGTTCTGAAGTACGTGGTGCATAACGTTGCTCACCAGTACGGAAAGACCGCTACTTTCATGCCAAAACCTATCGTTGGCGACAACGGTTCGGGCATGCACGTGCACCAGTCGATCTGGAAAGATGGCAAGAACCTGTTCGCAGGTAACGGCTACGCTGGCCTGTCTGAAACTGCCCTGTTCTACATCGGCGGTATCATCAAGCACGCTCGCGCACTGAACGCCATCACCAACCCGGGTACCAACTCGTACAAGCGTCTGGTTCCGCATTATGAAGCACCGGTGAAACTGGCTTACTCCGCCAAGAACCGTTCTGCTTCGATCCGTATCCCGCACGTTGCGTCCGACAAGGGCCGTCGTATCGAGACTCGCTTCCCGGATCCATTGGCCAACCCGTACCTGTGCTTCGCTGCACTGATGATGGCTGGTCTGGATGGTATCCAGAACAAGATCCATCCTGGCGATCCTGCAGACAAGAACCTGTACGATCTGCCGCCAGAAGAAGACAAGTTGATCCCGACCGTGTGTGCATCGCTGGACGAAGCACTGGACGCACTGGACAAGGATCGCGAGTTCCTGACCCGTGGCGGCGTGTTCACAGACGAATGGATCGACTCCTACATCGAACTCAAGCAGAACGATGTGAACAAGATCCGTATGTGGACTCACCCGGTCGAATTCGACATGTACTACAGCCTGTAATCAGCTTGATGTCTGTCTCTGGACAGGCGCAAGCAGGCTACCCAACCCGCTCAAGGCTTTGCCTGGGCGGGTTTTTCATTTTTTGCGCTCAAGACATTAGCCAGCCTCTTGAGTCCTATGACATTTTGATATTCACTAGCTATTCAATGCGCGCCAAAGCCGGGAGCCACCGCCATGAATGTCGCTTTGCAAAATCTGAAAACAGAACTCGAACAATTTGGCCAGGCCAACGATAACGACCAGAGCGAGCGCCCCAAACGCATGCTCAATATCACACGCGATACCGGCGAGTTTCTGGCCGTGCTGGTACTGGCTATGCAAGCGCGCAGAGTGCTGGAGATTGGCACCTCCAATGGCTATTCAACGCTGTGGCTCGCTGAAGCTTGCGGCGAAACTGGCGGCGTAGTCACTACCGTGGAACATGCGGAGCATAAAGTGGCCATGGCGGCGGAGAACTTCGCCCGGGCCGGACTGGAAGGATCAATCAATCTGGTACATGACGACGCCGGACGCTTTCTGGCCGACGCCCACCCGGCCACCTACGATCTCTTGTTTCTGGATTCTGAACGCAGCCAGTATGTGGCGTGGTGGCCGCACCTAAGTCGGGTTTTACGCCCGGGTGGGCTACTGGTGGTGGATAACGCACTCTCCCACGCCGATGAAATGAACGCGTTCAGCGAACTGATCAAAGCCGATATTGAGTTCAAGACCAGCCTTGTGCCGGTGGGCAAAGGCGAATTGCTGGCAGTAAAACTATTGGACTAACAAGGCCGGTTTGGGATAACTGGCGGATTACTTGCTGCTTTCGTCCGAACACAGGAGACACACCGCCTGTCGTTGGTTATGCTCTGAGCAACTTATTTGGCCCGTACTGCATGTTCACACTCAACCTGCCCTCGCGCTCACGACAGCGCTTCTTTTTGCCTTTGATTCTGGCCTGGGTCCTGACCGGCTGGTTGAGCGTGGGCGCCGCTGCGATCCCGGGCGACAACGTGGCCGCCATCTGGCTGCCCAGCGGCGTTGGCGTTGTGGCGTTGTTGGTGCTGGGACGGGCCGGTTTGCTCTGCGTGTGGCTGGCCAGCCTGCTGGTCACCATTCCTGCCACTGCGCAATTGCTGGATCTGAACACCTCCTGGCGCATGGCGATACCGGCGGCGGCGCTGGACGCCCTGCAAGCCTATCTGGCCATGCGGGCGTGGCGCCTGCACGAAGCACGCTATCACGCCAACTTTCTGCGCCAGCCGCAAGATCTACCCTGGTTCTGGCTCTGGGTCTGCCTGGTACCGGTTCTGGTGACCGCGCCCTTGATGACGCTGTTGCAGTGGTTCTGCCACGCGCTGCCCGATGCCTCTACCGCCGGCATCATGCGGCATTGGCTGATGCTGGTGACTTCCAATACCGCCGGCATTTTGCTGATTGCACCGTGTTACGTAATCTGGCGCGATCGCAGCCGCTGGTCACTGCGCTTTTCCTCGATCCACCACTGGTGGTCAATCCTGCTGGCACTGATGATTCTGGCCGGCGCACTGTTGCTGTATCCGCCAGCTCTGGTGCTGCTATTGCCGGTCTTGCTGGCAACCACCATCCGTTATCGCTTGCCAGGGATGGTGATCGCGATCCTGATTTGCGCCATGGCCACGGCACTGGCCACGGCTTATCGCCTCGGTCCGTTTGTGCATGCCAATCCGACCATTTCGTTCGTGAATCTGCAGTTATTCCTGTTCTCGACCACGGTCATGTTGCAATACCTGGCGCTGGCGCAAGAACTGATCAAACGTCACCGCATCCAGCTGGAGTCGGAAGTCGCCGCGCGCACCGAGGCACTGGCCCAAGCCAACGAGCGTCTGAAAGAATTGGCCACCACCGATGAACTGACCGGCGCACCCAATCGTCGCGAGTGGCAGCGCCGCTGCGCCCAAGCCGTGCTGCTGGCCCGACGCCAGGACACGCCGTTGTCGATCTTGCTACTGGATCTGGACCACTTCAAACAGGTCAACGATACCTACGGCCATTTGATTGGCGACCTGATGCTGCGCGCAGTCACCCACGCTTGCCGCGAAAGCCTGCGCGCCAGCGACAGCTTTGGGCGTTGGGGCGGCGAGGAATTTGTGGTGGTGCTGCCAGACACCCCATTGGGTGACGCGCAGCAGGTCGCCGAAAAGTTGCGGCTGGCGATTTCAGCCACGCATGTCCCGCTGGATGGTGGCGAGTACGTGCGCATTACCGCCAGCATGGGCGTGTCGCGCCTGCGCCCCAGTGATGTTGATCTGGACGACCTGCTCACCCGCGCCGATCACGCGCTGTATCACGCCAAAGAATATGGCCGCAATCGGGTGGTGCTGGAAACCGAATTGCCCGCCAATGAATTGCCCAAAAAACACGCCTGACCTGGGCGGGTGCCTGCGGCTACATCATCCGGGCATCCTCACCACGCCAGTTCAGACCTATCCCGGCTACAATGTAACTCCAATTCTCTAATTCCTTCGCCACTTTCGCCCCTCCATGACCATACGTGCTGTCGTTTTTGATTTCGGTGGTGTTCTGTTTGACTGGAACCCGGATTACCTCTACCGCAAACTGATTAGCGACGATGTCGAGCGCGCCTGGTTTTTGCAGCATGTTTGCAATGGTGAATGGAATCTGCAGCAAGACGGTGGCCGTTCTATCGTCGATGCCACGGCCAGCAAGATCAAAGAGTTTCCCGAGCACGCCGAATTGATCCGTGCGTTCTACGAACGCTGGCCGGAATCGCTCAAAGGCACGCTGGTCGAAGGCATCAAACTGATGGAAGACTTGGAACACGCCCAGGTGCCACTCTACGGCCTGACCAACTGGTCGGCCGAGACCTTTCCCTACGCATGGGACAACTACCCTTTCCTGCGCCGCTTTCGGGACATCGTCGTCTCTGGCCGACTTGGGCTAATCAAACCCGACGCAGCCATTTATCACGAGATGTTCCGGCGCATCGCCCGTGATCTGCCCGACTTGCAACCCCAAGAACTGGTATTTATTGACGACAACCAGGCCAACGCCCGGGCGGCGAGTGCGTTAGGTTGGCATGGCATTCATCACACCAGTGCGGCAGCGACCGAAGCCGCGCTACGGACCTTGGGTGTCGCGTTTTGAATCAGGAGCAACCAATGACCGAAATCAGCGCCGGGCCTGCCACACCGCGTGTGAGTATTCGCTATTGCACCCAGTGCAACTGGTTATTACGCTCGGCCTGGCTGGCGCAAGAGTTGCTCAACACTTTCGCCGAAGAACTGGGCGAGGTGGCATTGCAACCCGGCACTGGCGGGATTTTCCTGGTGCATTGCCAGGATCAGGTGATTTGGGATCGCAAAATTGAAGGGCGCTTTCCCGAAGCCAAAGAATTGAAACAACGCGTGCGTGATTTGATCGCACCAGATCGACCACTCGGTCATAGTGACCGGCCGGCTTGAGGCCCGCTGTGGTAAGGTTCCGTCCCATGTCTATTTGTCGTTTGCTACCCCGTTTTGCCGCCATTGTCACACTGAGTCTGCTGGCCGCGTTCGCGCACGCAGATATCTATAAATATGTTGATGCCGATGGCCGGATCACGTTTTCCAATCTGCCTATGCACGGTGCGAGCCGGGTATATACCGACCCGATCCCCATGGGCAATAAAGCGCGCGGCAAAGGCACTGGCGCATCCGGCACCCGGGTTACAGCGCCCAGTCCGGCTGACTTTCCTCGCGTCGACAGCGCCACCCAGAAATCGCGCGATTCCAACCGCAAGCAGATTCTGCAAGACGAGCTGAATACCGAGCAGCAAGCGCTGGCCGACTCCCGCCGGGCGCTCAGCGATGCTCAAGCCAGCCCGGATGCCCAAGCCAATTCCGCCAAATACCAGGATCGGGTGAGTCGCTTGCGTGACAACGCCACGGTACATGAAAAGAACGTGGCCGCGTTGCAACAGGAACTGGCACGCAGTAAATAGCGCTGTCAGGCTGGGCGCACAGAAGTAGCGCCTTCCAGCCGCGGCCGGTTTTATCCGCTTTGGGCATTCAACCAGCCTGTTATCTCCATTCGCGTCGCCAGCTCCATCGCCGTCAGCCATCGTCACCGGCTAGCCCGCGCCGCGATTTGCCCCATCCTGATCAATCCACTGATCTGTTTTTGCGGTGTTAGCTCCCCATCACGGGGCAGTGCACCACAACGACACCTATAATGCACCATATGTGTGCAATACCCAGGTTTCTGGTCCTCAAACCGCCTTGTGCATGCCATCTGCAAGCTGGCCCGCTAATTGCTTGGTTAAGCCGCATGAAAGAAGCCGCGGAACCGGCACACGCCACCACGCATGCTTTACGCCTTGTTCGACGCACGTTTTACATAGACCGCACCCTATGACAAAAAGCCCTACTCCTGCCACGTTCGCTGGACTGGAATTTCTCGATGCTGCGGTATTGGCCACACGCGAAGATGGCGCGCTGGTCTATTACAACCCGACTGCGGCCGATCTGCTGGGTCTGCGTGACGACTGCCTGGGGATGTCGCTGACCGACTGCCTCGGCCCGGACAATCCGGTCGCCCAGGCGTTGTACAACGCCAGTCGCGATAACGTCAGCCTCACCGAACACGAAATCGCGCTGAACACCTCGCATGGCGAAGTCTACGTTTCTCTCACCGCCAGCCCGATTGAAAGCACCGAGGCTGCGGCGCTGGCGGAAATCCGCCAGATTGACCAGCAACGCAAAATCGCCAATGAAGAGCGCCTGCAAGCGCAGCAACAGGCTAATCGCGAGCTGATCCGCAATCTGGCACATGAGATCAAAAACCCGCTGGGAGGCATTCGCGGTGCCGCGCAATTGCTGTCGCGCGAATTGCATGACCCGCAACTGAAGGAATACACGCAGGTCATCATTGAGGAATCGCAACGCCTGCAAAGCCTGCTGGATCGGCTGCTGACGCCGCATCGCTTGCCGCAACTGGCCGAATTGTCGATTCATGAAGTACTGGAGCGCGTGCGCTCGTTGATGCTGGCGGAAACACCCAATGGCTTGGCGATCAAGCGTGACTATGACACCAGTCTGCCCACGCTGATTGGCGATCGCGAACAACTGATCCAGGCCGTACTCAACATCATGCGCAATGCCATTCAAGCCATGGATGGTGTGGGCGAAATCATGCTGCGTACTCGCGTGGCGCGGCAGGTCACGCTCAATCGGCAACGCTACCCGATTGCCATCCAGTTGCAGATTATCGATAACGGCCCGGGGATTCCGGATCACCTGAAGGACACTTTGTTTTATCCGCTGGTGTCGGGTCGTCCGGGTGGAACCGGCATTGGCCTGCACCTGGCGCACACTTTTATCAACCAGCACCACGGCTCCATCGATTTTGACAGCCGCCCGGGCTACACCTGTTTCAACATGCTGCTACCGCTCAATGGTTGGCAGGATTTCGACAAAACCAAGAACAACTAAACCAACCGCTCTGGGAACACCGTTTGCTCATGTCCTGCCCGCAACACGGGCTTTGAACAAGCGGAACCCCAGTCACCACAAGTTACGGAGAATCCATGAGCACTGTCTGGATTATTGATGACGACCGTTCCATCCGCTGGGTCTTCGAGAAAGCGCTGGCACGAGAAAACATTGCCCACGCCGCGTTTGCCTCGGCGACCGAAGCACTCGCCCGGCTGGGCCGCGAAGTTCCTGAAGCCATTGTGTGTGACATTCGCATGCCCGGTGAATCGGGGCTGACCTTTCTGGATCTGGTCAAAAAGGATTATCCCGGCCTGCCCGTGATCATCATGACCGCCCATTCCGATCTGGAAAGCGCGGTGTCGGCATTCCAGGGCGGCGCGTTTGAGTATCTGCCCAAGCCGTTCGATGTTGATGCTGCCATTGCGTTGATCCAGCGCGCGCTGCAGGAAGGTGCCCGCCAGGTCGGCGGCGAAGAGGCGCCGGTAACCAACCCGGATATCCTCGGCCAGGCACCCGCCATGCAGGATGTGTTCCGCGCCATTGGCCGCTTGTCGCAATCGGCCGCCACGGTGATGATCACCGGCGAATCCGGCTCCGGTAAAGAACTGGTTGCGCGCGCTTTGCATCGCCACAGCCCGCGAGCCGCCAAGCCGTTTATTGCCATCAATACCGCTGCGATCCCGAAGGATTTGCTGGAATCCGAATTGTTCGGTCACGAGCGTGGCTCGTTCACTGGCGCAGAAGCGCGGCGCCAGGGGCGGTTTGAACAAGCCGAAGGCGGCACGCTGTTTCTGGATGAAATTGGCGACATGCCTTCCGACCTGCAAACCCGTTTGCTGCGGGTCTTGTCGGACGGCTATTTCTATCGTGTTGGTGGTCAGGCGCCGATCAAAGCGAATGTGCGCGTCATTGCCGCAACTCACCAGAATCTGGAAGAACGCGTCAAACTGGGCGGCTTTCGTGAAGACTTGTTCCATCGTCTGAATGTGATCCGCCTGCGTTTGCCTGCCCTGCGGGAAAGGCGCCAGGATATCCCTTTGCTGGCCAAACACTTCTTGTCGCGCTCGGCTGCGGAACTGGGCGTCGAAACCAAACGCCTATCGGAAGACGCGATGGCGGCACTGAGCGGCTTTAGCTTTCCGGGCAACGTGCGCCAGTTGGAAAACCTGTGTCACTGGATGACCGTGATGGCACCGGGAGCCATTGTTGAAGCGGGCGATTTGCCGCCGGAAATCAGCGAAAGCAATGACACTACCGACGGCATCAGCATGGTGAGTGGCGACTGGCGTGCCGCGCTGGCCTCGGATATCGGCAGTCGTCTGGCCAAAGGCGAAAGCCGGATTCTGGATCAGATCATGCCGGCATTTGAGCGCACGGTGATCGAACGCGCGCTGGCCCACACCGGCGGCAAGCGGATCGAAGCCGCCGAATTGCTGGGTTGGGGCCGCAATACGCTGACCCGCAAGATCCAGGAACTAGGCATGGACAACGAAGTCTGACATAGCACATCTGTAAATCAGGCACCTGCCAGTGCCTGATAAAAACAGATCTTTCGATTTACTCTCTTTGCTCTTTTGTGTTCATGCTCGAATACAGGGCGGCTACCGCAAGGTGGCTGCCCTTTTGTTTTGTTATTGCGCTGCCGCGCCCCGCGTCTTTTCTCCGAATGGCTCTCCCGAGCGGGCCTGGCGCTGGCACTTCCTCGCCTGCATCGCGCCCACCACGGCAACGCGGTATCATGGCGGGCTTGAAAGTCCGGATTACCCCGGACGCAGGTAAAGGACACCCCAAAATGGCAGGACTCACCCCGGCCAGCGCGCTTCCAGTTGAAATCCGCTTGCATAAAGCCTCGCGAACGCTGGAAATCGCCTTTGACGATGGCGCCCGTTTTTCATTGCCGTGCGAGTATCTGCGAGTCAATAGCCCGTCCGCCGAGGTACAGGGTCACGGTGTTGGCCAAGGCGTCTTGCAGACCGGCAAGCGCGATGTGGCGATTACGGGCGTCGAACAAGTGGGCAATTACGCCGTAAAACTGGTGTTCGACGATGGCCACGACTCAGGCCTGTATTCCTGGCAATATCTGTACGAGTTGGGGCGTGACCACACCGCCCGCTGGCAAGAATATCTGGCACAACTGGCTGTGGCCGGGGCCAGCCGCGATCCTGCGGCACATTGAATTGACGAGACTGTGAGCACGCTATGAGCGAAAACACCACGCACTTCGGTTACAAGACGGTCGAGGAATCGGAAAAGGCGCAAAAAGTGGCCGAGGTTTTCCATTCCGTCGCGCAGAAATACGACGTGATGAACGACTTGATGTCGGCCGGTCTGCACCGCGCCTGGAAGTTCTTCACCATCGAGACCAGTGGCGCCAAGGCCGGTGACAAGGTGCTGGATATCGCGGGCGGCACCGGCGATTTGTCCAAAGCCTTTATCAAGAAGGTCGGCAAAACCGGCCAGGTGTGGCTGACCGATATCAACAGCTCCATGCTGGGTGTTGGCCGCGATCGCCTGCTTGATGCCGGTATTGCGACGCCAGTTGCGCTGTGTGATGCAGAGAAACTGCCGTTCCCGGACAACTATTTCAATATCGTCTCGGTGGCGTTTGGCCTGCGTAACATGACGCATAAAGACGCTGCGCTGAAAGAGATGTATCGCGTCCTCAAGCCCGGCGGCCGCTTGCTGGTGCTGGAGTTCTCCAAAGTCTGGACGCCGCTCAAGCCGGCTTACGATATTTACTCGTTCAAGTTGTTGCCATTTATGGGCAAGCTGGTGGCCAACGATGCCGACTCCTACCAGTATCTGGCCGAGTCGATCCGCATGCATCCGGACCAAGAAACCCTCAAAGCCATGATGCTGGATGCGGGTTTTGGCAAAGTCGATTATCACAATATGTCGGCGGGTGTGGTGGCGCTGCATAAGGGCATCAAGCTGTAACGCCCTGCCCGCTGCGCCTTGCTGGATGGATTGTGAATCGCTTTCAACAGACCGGAGTTTCGCCTCATGCTCGCCAGAATCCTGAATCGCATGCTCTCGCACGATGCTGCTGCAGCTGCCGCGCTGGCGAAGTATCCGGGGCGCGTGGTGCGGCTGGTGCTGCCGGTCTTGTCCGGCACGCTCACCATCCAGCCTGACGGCACTTTTGATCGCGCCAGCGGCCCGGCCGAGGCGACCATTACCTTGTCGCCAACGTTCTTTACCACCTGGCTCTTCGACCGTGACGCCGCCAGCAAAAAGGCCGGCCTCAATGGCGACACTGAACTGGCCGCTGCGGTTGGTCAGGTATTGGCCGGTTTACGTTGGGATATGGCGGAAGAATTGTCACAACTGGTCGGCGATGTGGCGGCCCATCGCATTACCTGGCTGGCGGGCAAAATTGGCGGAGTCCCGGGCGCCATTGGCTCGCGGCTGTTGATCGAACTGACCGAATACTGGCGCGATGAAGCACCGCTGGTAGTGACCAAGCGGCACGTCGATGATTTCTGTGACGGAGTAGATACGCTGCGTGACGACCTGGCCCGGCTGGAAGCGCGACTGGAACGGTTGTCGATCAAATCGCTGTAACTGCCGGGCCGAACCTGACCCGCGCAATCAATACTTTTCCCGAGTCGCACTCCTAACGTTACTGACGGCTCAACCCAACAAAATGGATACCCATGCGGATATTCCGCCTCTTTAAAATTGCCCGCGTGGTGGTGCAATACGGTCTGGACGAGTTCTTGCTCGGTCACGAGCGAGTGCATGGTTTGCACAAGCTGGCCAACGTACTGTTCTTCTGGCGCAAGCTCGAGCAACCGCGCGGCGTACGTTTGCGCCTGGCGCTGGAAGCCTTGGGGCCGATCTTCGTCAAATTCGGCCAGGTCCTGTCGACCCGACGCGATCTGTTACCGGAAGACATCGCCAACGAACTGGCGTTTCTGCAAGACCGCGTACCGCCTTTTCCCGGCGATATCGCCGTTGCCGTCATCGAAGCCGGCCTGAAGCGACCACTCACCGAGCTATACGCCGAGTTTGATCGCACACCGGTGGCATCGGCATCCATTGCGCAAGTGCACCGGGCGCGTTTGCCCAATGGTCGTGATGTCGCGGTAAAGGTATTGCGTCCGTCGATTTTGCCGATCATCGAAAGCGATCTGGCGCTGTTGAAGGTCATGGCCGGCTTGGTCGAGCGCCTGTTTGCCGATGGCAAGCGCCTCAAACCGCGCGAAGTGGTGGCCGAGTTCGACAAATATCTACATGACGAACTCGATCTGATGATCGAAGCAGGCAACGCCTCGCAACTGCGGCGCAATTTTGCCAATTCCGACATGCTGATCGTGCCAGAAGTCTTCTACGACTGGTGCGCGCGCCAAGTGCTGACGCTCGAATGGATGGATGGCATTCCGGTCGGGCGCGTGGATGAATTGCGCGCCAGCGGCATCGACCTGAAAAAACTCTCGGTCTACGGCGTGGAAATTTTCTTCACCCAGGTATTCCGCGACGGGTTCTTTCACGCCGATATGCATCCGGGCAATATCTTTGTCGCGCCCGACAACCGCTACATTGCGCTGGATTTCGGCATTGTGGGCACGCTGTCGGAAAGCGACAAACAATACCTGGCGATCAACTTCCTGGCGTTCTTCAACCGCGATTACCACCGCGTTGCCGCGGCGCATATCGAATCTGGCTGGGTGCCCAAAGACACGCGGGTAGAAGAACTGGAAGCCGCCGTGCGCACGGTGTGCGAGCCCATCTTTGACAAGCCGATCTCACAGATTTCGTTTGGCCAGGTGTTGCTGCGGCTGTTTGAGACTTCTCGCCGCTTCAACGTAGAAATCCAGCCACAGTTAGTGCTTTTGCAGAAAACACTACTAAATATAGAAGGGCTGGGGCGACAGCTTGATCCGGATCTGGACCTGTGGAAAACCGCCAAGCCATTCCTGGAACGCTGGATGCACGAGCAGATTGGCTGGCGTGGTTTATGGCGTAATATCAAGCACGAGGCACCGCTGTGGGCCGCCATGTTGCCCACGCTGCCGCGCAAACTCAATGATCTGGTCAGCCAGAATCCGGTTGATCTGATGGTCGCAGGTTATCAGGGGATGATGTGGGAGCAGAAAAAGCGCAACTGGCTGCTAGCCGCCATTGTCGTGTTGCTGGCCACCCTGGTCGCCACCTTGTGGTGGCGTTAACCGCATGAGCGAGGGTTTGCGCTTTGATGCTGCGGGCTGGTGCGCACAAGCGCGTCAGGTGCCCAGCCCCAATTGCGATGCCCGACCTGCGGGCGTTGCCACCGATTTGCTGGTGGTCCACAACATCAGCCTGCCGCCCGGTCAGTTTGGCGGTCCCGCCATTGAACAGTTGTTTACCAACACCATCGCCCCCGAAGACCCGCTGTTTGCTGATCTCGGTTCATTGCGGGTGTCGGCGCATATTCTGATCCGCCGCGATGGCGAACTGGTGCAGTTTGTCCCCATCAGCCTGCGTGCGGCGCATGCCGGCGTGTCTGACTGGCAAGGGCGCGAGCGCTGCAATGACTTCTCTATCGGTGTGGAACTGGAAGGCACCGACCACGTGCCTTTTACTGAATCGCAATATCAATCTCTCATTAGTCTGATTCAGGCACTACAGTTGAACTACCCCCTGCAAGCGGTGGTGGGGCACAACGATATCGCGCCATTGCGCAAGACCGACCCCGGCCCGTGTTTTGACTGGCGGCGTCTCTATGTTGCGTTGCCGCACCTGAAACCGGATTGTTCGGGTGTACAGATATAGGGCGGGGCTATAATCGCGCCGCTTGTTCTTTATGCAATTTTTATACTAATTACCGTTTACGAGACTCTCGCAACATGGGCGCAAATCATAGCCAGGCACCTTCCGCATCCCGCATGGCCGGGCTAACGATGGGTGCGATTGGCGTGGTGTACGGCGACATCGGTACCAGTCCGCTTTACACCCTCAAAACCTGTCTTACCGCGCACGGCAACCTGCCGATCAACCCGGAAAACATCCTGGGTATTTTGTCGCTGATTTTCTGGGCCATCATGATCGTGGTCTCCGCCAAGTACGTGGTGGTGATCATGCGGGCCGATAACCGCGGTGAAGGCGGCATTCTGGCGTTGATGGCGTTGGCCCTGCGCGACATGGACACGCGCTCGCGCAAAGGTCTGCTGCTGATGGGGCTGGGTATTTTCGGCGCCTCGCTGTTCTATGGCGACGGCATCATTACCCCGGCGATTTCAGTGCTATCGGCGTTCGAAGGTATCAGCGTTATTTCCCACACGCTTGATCCATACATCGTGCCGCTCACCATTATTGTGCTGGTGGGTCTGTTCGCCATCCAGCGCCACGGCACCGCCAAGGTCGGCAAACTGTTTGGCCCGATCATGGTGTTCTGGTTTCTCACGCTGGCGGTGATGGGCATCCGCAGCATCGTGCATGCACCCGAGGTGTTTGCCGCGATCAACCCACTCTATGGTGCGCGTTTCGTCATCGACTTCCCGTGGCGCGGCTTCATCATCATGGGCGCGGTGGTGCTGTCCGTGACTGGTGGCGAGGCGCTGTATGCCGACATGGGCCACTTTGGCCAGAAGTCGATCCGCATCGCGTGGTTTGGGTTGGTCTTGCCGTCTTTGGTGCTGTGTTACTTTGGCCAGGGTGCACTGCTGTTGCATAACCCGGCCGCCATCAAGAACCCGTTCTTCTTGCTGGCGCCGCAATGGGCTTTGGCGCCGCTGGTGGTATTGGCTGCAGCGGCAACCGTAATCGCCTCGCAGGCGGTGATCTCTGGCGCGTTCTCCATGACCAACCAAGCCGTGCAACTGGGTTATTGCCCGCGCGTGGATATTGATCACACTTCGGACCAGGAAATCGGCCAGATCTACGTGCCGCAAATCAACTGGTTCCTGATGGTGGCGGTGATTCTGCTGGTGCTGGCCTTCCGTACTTCCGATAACCTGGCGTCGGCCTATGGCTTGTCTGTGTGCGGCACCATGGTCATGACCACCTTGCTGGCGTTCAATGTGCTGGCCAAGGGTCGTACCAAGGGCCGCAAGGTATTGTTCTGGGTGGTGCTGACCGGCTTCCTGGTGGTCGACATGGTGTTCTTGTCGTCCAACATGCTCAAGTTGCCCGATGGCGGCTGGGTTCCGCTGGTGATTGGTCTGATCATCTTTACCATGATGACCACCTGGAAACGCGGCCGCGTGTTGCTGGGTGACCGGCTGCGTGAAGGCGAGTTGCCGCTGCAAGGCTTTGTGGAAAGCCTGGAAGCCTCACCACCGCAACGCGTGGATGGCACCGCCATCTTCATGACCACCAGCTCGGACTCGGTGCCCCATGCCCTGCTGCATAATCTGAAGCACAACAAGGTGCTGCATGAAAAGGTGGTGTTCCTGACCATCCGCACTGCGGATATCCCGTTTGTGGCCAAGCGTGAGAAGGTTGTGGTGCCCAAGCTGGGCGAGAGCTTCTATCAGGTGATCGCGACTTACGGCTTTAAGGAAGAGCCATCTGTACCTGGCATTTTGCGGCAGGTGGAAGAACTGCAACCAGAGCTGGATTTCGACCCGATGCAGACCTCGTTCTTCCTGTCGCGTGAAACCATCGTCGAGGGCAAGTATCCGGCGATGGCGTGGTGGCGTCGCAAGTTGTTCTCCTTGATGACCCGCAATGCCACGCGCGCGACCAGTTACTTCAAGATTCCGCCTAACCGGGTGGTGGAAATGGGGATGCAAGTCGAGCTGTAACTGTTCGGCGTTGCATGAAAAAAGGGCGCTCATCGGCGCCCTTTTTGTTTTCTGTATTTCTGTATCTTTCAGATCAGCAAACCACGGTTAACGCATCTCAAAGATACCGCCGGTGTTGGCGACATCCAGCGTTGCCCGCACTGGCTCCGGAATGTTGCTCAATACAATGCGCCGTCCGGCTGAGCGTTCATGCAGCAACAGCAACATTCCCAAGCCGGCCGAATCCATGCGCTCCACTTCAGCCAGATCAAAATGCAGTTCGGTGATCGCGCCATTCGCCAGCACTTCTTGCGTCACTTGCTTGATCTCGCGCTGCCCTTCCCACGTGAAATTGCCTTTCAACTGGATCTGCGCAATGTGCTGATCCAGGTTCAGTATTGCCTGCACACCATTCTCCATAACGTCTGATTGTTCTAGCGGGTACGAGCCGGTTTCTGGCCGGGCTTGACGGGTAGCTATGCCGCAGCGGGCGGCTGGGCTTGCTGGCCAGCATCGATACCAAACCGCGTACGAGTGCGCCGCAGTGCGTCAGCCAGCTGCCGGGCCTTGCCATTGGTGGGATCGAGCTTGCGTGCCCGCACCAGATAGCTTTGCGCCAGTTCTATGTATTGTTCATTCCAGCCTTGCTGATTGACGCAAGACAATAGCGTATTCACAGCGTTTAGCAACAACTGGATATTGCCATTGCGTGACTGCAACGCATTGATGAACATTTGCGACGCCCCGGCCAGATCGCCGTTGCGCACAGCGGCAACGGCTTCGTTGTTCAAGGCGGTGATATCGCGGGCAACTTCAGCGATCAGCGCTTGGCCGGTTTGGGGCTCACCCAGCGACTGATACAGACTTTCGACGCTGGAGAGGATAGCCGAGTCTTCCGAGGCACTGCGTAGCGCTGTGCGGACCAAAGTCGCGCCCGCTTCCTGGCGACGGCGG
Source organism: Silvimonas sp. (assembly GCF_031291215.1). NCBI lineage: Bacteria > Pseudomonadati > Pseudomonadota > Betaproteobacteria > Neisseriales > Chitinibacteraceae > Silvimonas > Silvimonas sp. The sequence goes on along the minus strand of NZ_JARLJK010000131.1, from coordinate 40,615 downwards.
GTATAAGCCTGCCGCGCAGCCTCGATCAACACGCCCGGCAGCGGGTCTTCTTGCGCCCGCAATGTTTCGCAGGCATGTTCAAACAGTTCGGCGGAATTCTTGCGGTCGTCCAGTTTTTCCAGCACCGCAGCTTCAATCAATTCGCAGATGGTCTCGACGTTCTCGCCACCACCCGATTCGCGGCGCAAGCGCTGCGCGGTGCGCCGAGCACCACCGATATCGCCACGCTCCAGCTGTACGCGACTCAATTCGCAATAGAGCGACAAATCCGGCCAGAACGAACCACGCGACAGATTCAATGCCTGGGTTAGCGCCGCTTCAGCGACATCCAGCTCGCCATTGCGTTCGGCCAGGCGCCCCAGAGCACACTGACGCTGAGCGGCCAGCGGTGAGCGCTGGACTGCCTCACCCAGCACGGTTTGCGCACCGGTAATGTCGCCCTGAGCCGTGAGCGTGCGCGCCAGCCAGTCATAGGACTCCAGCGCCAGCTCGTGTTCCTGTTTGACCGTTTCAAAACTGCCACGGGCCGCGGCATAATCCTTGAGGCCAAACTGTGCCTTGCCCAAACCCAGGCGGGCCCACGCGCTGTTGCGCAAGGCCAGCGCACTTTCGCTGGTTTGCGCTGCATCTGCGTGCTCGCCCAGCCGCAATTGCAGCTGGGTTTTCATGCGCATGAAGTCGTCGATTTCAGCGGGTGGGCGCTCGGCCATTTCCCGGTCACACGCGCTGATTGCGCCCAAATAATCGCCCGCGCGAACCGCGTTATCTATCGTCCTGAAGCCAGCCTTGCGCCGCTGCGCCCGCGCCAGTCGCATGATCAGGTCAGCGGTGGAAAACGGTTTGAGCAAGTAACCGTCAGGTACCAGCTCGGCGGCACTCATGACTTGCGCATGGCGGCGTTCGCCAGTCACCATCATGAAAATGCATGAAGGCTTGAGCAGATGATGTTGCTGGCAAGCCTCAAATAGATGCACGCCGTCCTGACCGCCGCCCAGATCGTATTCGCACAGCACCACGTCGTAACTGTGATTCTGGATATAACCCAGCGCTGCGGTTTGCTTGCTGGCGTAATCGATAGTGGCGACGCCTGCCTCTGCCAGCGCCATGCCCAGCGCGCTGCGCATCTCGCTGGCCCGGTCAATGACCAGAGCACGGACTTCGATGGCAGCGTCGGAGGTAGTCATTCTTTTACCGGCTCCAGCTTGGCGTAGGCGACGGCCAGCCATTTGGTGCCCAGGTCCTGGAAGTTGACCTGGACATTACCATTGGCACCGCCCTCGTGATCGACCACCACGCCGATCCCGAACTTGGGATGACGCACGCTCATGCCAATGTTCAAGCCATGTTCCGGCGCGCTGGCGCGGGCACTGCGCGGTGTAGGCGCATAACCCTGGCTGTTACCGCTGGACGAAGGTGCGGCGTAGCTGTTCGGTGCGTAACCGCGATTCAGATACTTCAGCAAATCGGCCGGGATTTCATTCAGAAAACGGCTGGCTGGCGCATAACGCATTTGCCCATGCAGCATGCGGCTTTGCGATAGCGAGATATACAGCCGCCGCCGCGCGCGCGTCATGGCCACGTACATCAGCCGCCGCTCTTCCTCCAGCCCTTTCGGATCGGACATGCTGTTATCGTGAGGGAACAGGCCTTCTTCCAGCCCGGTCAGAAACACCGAGTGAAACTCCAGCCCCTTGGCAGCGTGGATGGTCATCAATTGCACCGCCACCTCACCGGCATTGGCCGCATGTTCGCCGCCTTCCAGTGAGGCATTGGCCAGAAACGCGACCAGATCATTGGCGTCTTCAGTAACAAACGAGGCCGCCGCGTTCACCAGTTCGTTCAAGTTGGCCAGGCGCTCTTCGCCTTCTTTTTCGTTCTGGTAAAACTCATTCAGACCAGATAGCGACAACATCATCGACACCACTTCGGGCAGCGGCAAACCTTGCGCTTGCTGGCGCATTGCTTCAATCATCTGGATAAAACGCCCCACTGCCACCGCGCTACGCCCCGTGCCAGCCGTGCAGGCGGCTTGCCACAGGCTGGTGCCTGCAATACGGGCGGTATCGGTGATGGTTTCAACGGTGCGATTGCCAATGCCGCGCGTGGGGAAATTAATCACCCGCAATAAGGCGTTATCGTCATCTTCGTTACTCAGCAACCGTAGATAAGCCAGTGCATGCTTGATTTCCTGGCGCTCATAAAAGCGCAGGCCGCCATAAACCCGGTACGGCAAACCCGCCGCAACAAGTGCATGCTCGACAATCCGTGATTGGGCATTGGAACGATAAAGAATGGCTATGTCATCAAGCGCAATGCCCTCGCGTTGCTGGGCAGAAATTTCATCGACCAGAAAGCCGGCCTCTTCGCTATCGGTGGCGGCCTCATAGAGGCGGATTGGCTCACCGGCATCGTCTTTGGTCCACAATTGTTTTCCCAGCCGATCCCGATTGTGTTCAATCACGGCGTTGGCAGCATTGAGGATATTGCCGTGGGAACGGTAATTCTGTTCGAGCCGGATTACATGTTTAACCGTGTAATCTTTCTGGAAGTCGAGCATGTTGCCAACCCTTGCCCCGCGAAAGGCATAAATGGACTGATCGTCATCTCCGACTGCAAATAAAGCGCTTTCCGGTCCGGTCAGCAATTTCAACCAGGCATATTGTAGCTGGTTTGTATCCTGGAATTCGTCGACCAGAATATGATGAAAACGGCTGCGATAATGGTTACGCAGCGGTTCATTACGTTCCAGTAATTCATAGCAGGCCAGCAGCAATTCGGCAAAATCAACCACGCCTTCACGGCGGCATTGCGATTCGTATTCAGCATAGATCATTCTGAGCATGCGTGAATATTCATCCCATGCTTCAGCCTTGCCGGCACGAATGCCAGCGTCTTTGTTGCCATTGATATACTGCTGGACGGTGCGCGGCGGATAGCGCTCATCATCGACATTCAATGTTTTCATTGCACGCTTGACTGCGGCAAGCTGGTCTTGCGAATCCAGAATGGCAAATGTGGCAGGCAAACCGGCATCACGATGGTGCAATCGCAGCATGCGGTTACACAAGCCGTGGAACGTCCCGACCCACAGGCCACGCGGATTCAATGGCAGCATGCTGGTAATGCGCGCCAGCATTTCTTTGGCTGCCTTGTTGGTGAAGGTCACCGCCAGCAGGCCCGCCGGGCTGATCTGGCCCGTAGAGAGCAGCCACGCAATGCGCGTGGTCAGCACCTTGGTCTTGCCGCTGCCGGCACCAGCCAGAATCAGGGCGTGTTCAGCCGGAAGCTCAACAGCGGCGCGCTGTTCCGGGTTCAGTGAGGCGGTAAGGGGATGAGACATGCCGGCTTTCATTTGCTGAGGGGTCAAGCGAGCATTGTACCGGTGCCAGCAAGGCCACACCAAACAGCTTGCCGGCCAATCCGCACACAATAAAAAAAGGCAGCCATTGCGGCTGCCCTTTTCTAGATTGCGCGGCTAAATCAAACGCGCAAATCGTCCAGCGAGTTACCACCGTTGAGCCAGTCAATGGCCCATTGCGGCTTGCGACCACGGCCCGACCAGGTCTGGTTGTGATCTTGCGGATTGCGGTATTGCGCCTTGCTGGTAGAAGCGGCTTTCTTGCCAATCTTCTTGCCTTCCAGACCCAGTACTTCATTCAGCGAGAAGCCCTTGGCTGCTGCCAGTTGTTGCAATTCGTTGATCAAGGTGACCTTGTCGGTTTCCTTGCGACGAACAATTTCGGTCTCGAGGTCTTTTTGCAGCTTGTACAGTTGTGGCAGATTCAGGCCGGACAAATCCATTTGGTTGCTCCTTGGTTCAGTCAGCAATGGTGTTGGGTTGATGCATTGCGCAAAACCTGCCAGCAGGTAAATCTGGCAACACACCATCAAGTGTTTCCGGTGGTTTAACGCCGGCGTGTGTGTGATTGCGCGCACGGAAGAAATTAATGCATGAACTGATTATGCATGTTGCTTTTTATCTATTCAAGCCCGGATTTTATTTGCCGGCGATAAGCCGGGCAATTATTGCAATTGATCTACCGTGAGGTTAATCAGCAATTGTTTATCCAGAGTTGCATTTTCCGGCCAATGCACAGACTTAAAGCACCGGCAAATTCCGACCGTATCGATTGTAATATCAGCTATGCAGCAGATTAGCCTGGTTACCGTCAGGTTCAAGACCAACGCATTTGGTAATAATTCCCGGAACTCATAAATCTTTAACCTGACGCTGCCAGATTGGCCAGACCGTGCGAGAAAAGCCCGTGCTTGTTTTGTCGATTAGACGGCGCACACTGGTACAATTGCCGCCATCCGAACCTTGTATTGATTGGGAAGCAGTCATGACCGATATCACCGCGCAACAGAAGGCTGAAGTCTTGTCCGAAGCGCTGCCTTATATCCAGCGTTTCTTCGATAAGACCATTGTCATCAAGTACGGTGGCAACGCCATGATTGATGAAGAGCTGAAAGAAGGCTTTGCCAGCGACGTGGTTTTGCTCAAGCTGGTCGGCATGAACCCGGTGATCGTGCATGGCGGCGGACCGCAAATCAATGAACTGCTGGATCGCATTGGCAAGAAGGGCGAGTTCATCCAGGGCATGCGCGTGACTGACGCCGAGACGATGGATGTCGTCGAAATGGTGCTGGGCGGTCACGTCAATAAAGAGATTGTGTCGCTTATCAATAAGCATGGCGGCAAGGCCGTCGGGTTGACCGGCCAGGACGGGCACTTTATCAAGGCGCGCAAGATGTACCTGAAGGGCGCCAACGAAGACGAATTGATCGACATCGGCCAGGTGGGCGAGATTGAAAGCATCGATCCATCCATCGTGGCGCATCTGGATGCGCATGACTTCATTCCGGTGATTGCGCCGATTGGGGTGGATCGCGAAGGCGAGAGCTACAACATCAACGCCGATCTGGTCGCTGGCAAGCTGGCCGAAGTGCTGCACGCCGAGAAGCTGATCCTGATGACCAACACCCCCGGCGTGCTGGATAAAGCGGGCAACCTGCTGACTGGCCTGACCGCCCAGAAAATCGATGAACTGTTCGCGGATGGCACGATCTCTGGCGGCATGTTGCCCAAGATCTCCTCTGCGCTGGACGCAGCCAAAAACGGCGCCAAAACCGTGCATATTATTGATGGTCGCGTTAAACACGCGCTGCTGCTGGAGGTACTCACCAGCCAGGGCGTAGGCACGATGATCCGCGCCGGTTAACTGCTGTATTTCCCTGGGGTGGTTGCAAGCTGGCGTGCGCAGTCTAGATTAATAGAACCTTCGTAGTCGCCCCGGGAGAGCTACATCATGAAGACCGCACATCATCTGCTCGCAGAAAAAGCTATACACGGAACTATCACCGTGAACCCGCAAGCCACGGTTTATCAGGCTTTGCAGGTTTTGGCCGATAAAAATATCGGCGCTTTGCTGGTTATGGAAGCCGACGAACTGGTCGGGATTTTTTCCGAACGGGATTACGCCCGTAAAGTGGTACTGATGGGCAAGACCTCCGCCGGTACGCCGGTTTCGGAAGTCATGACCTCCAAGCTGATTTACGTCACACCCAATACTTCGGTCGACGAATGTATGGCGATCATGACCGACAAGCACATTCGCCACTTGCCCGTGTTGGGGCCGGAAAACGAAGTGCTGGGCATGTTGTCGATTGGTGACCTGGTGCGCGAGACCATTGCGCAGCAGGAATTCACCATCAAGCAACTGGAAACCTATATTCACGGATAACGCGGTTCGCCAAGTCGAGCCCCACCTCACCCAAAGCCGGTTAATAGCCGGCTTTTTTTGCCGCTGCGACTAATGCATAACTCGAAACACCCGGTCTGGCTCTTTGATCTGGATAACACGCTACACGACGCCAGTCGCCATGCTTTTCCGGTGATCGATGCCGCCATGACCCGATTCCTGGTGGAACGGCTGGCTCTGGATGACGCGGCAGCAACGGCCTTGCGGGTAGGTTATTGGCAGCGTTACGGGGCCACGCTGATTGGCTTGCTGCGGCATCATCCACTCATTGATCCGCATGAATTTCTCGCGCTAACGCATCCGCTGGACATCTTGCTAGCCAGCTTGCACCCCATGCCAGGGTTGCAGCGTACGCTGGCGCAATTGCCGGGGCGAAAAATCCTGTTTACCAATGGTCCGCAAGCCTACGCCGAGGCCATTTTGCGCGGGATAGGCGTAGCGTCCGAGTTTGAAGCCGTTCATGCGATTGAACACGGCGGCTTCAGCCCCAAGCCACATATGCGCTCGTTCCGGCATTTACTGCACGCGTATCAATTGCAGCCAGCCGATTGCGTCATGGTGGAAGATACCGTGGCCAATCTGCACACGGCGCGGCGGCTGGGAATGAAAACGGTCTGGTTACGGCGGCATCGCAGTGGTCACGCGAGCGTGGATATCGTATTGCGGCGGCTGGCAGAGTTGCCGGCACGCTGGCGTGACTGGTGCGCCGCGCACGCCCACGACCACACCAGCTAACGCTGCCCTACAAGCTCGCCTCGGTCAGCGGTATCGCTACTTCATCCTTGCCTTTGGGCAACAGAATCGTCGCCACCAAGCCACCCCGTGGATGGTTCGCCAGCAACAGATCCCCACCATGCGCATGCACGATATTGCGCGCAATCCCCAAACCCAAGCCCATGCCATTGCTGTTGGATGAGCGCCCGTGTTCCAGTCGCAAATACGGCTGGAACAGCGACGGCAGCGCTTCTTCTGGCACGCCGGGACCGTAGTCGCGGATGGTCAGTTCGACTTGCGCATCGGTGCGCGTCACCAACACCTCGGCGCGGCCACCATAGAACAGCGCGTTATCCAGCAAGTTGCCCACTGCACGCTTGATTGCCAGAGGCCGGGCAAATACGGTAACCGGGCCACCGGCAAAGGTAGCGTCTTTACCGGCCAGTTGCGCGCCGTCCACCAGGCGTTCAATCAGCTTGTCCAGCCGCATATGCACCGGATTTTCGTGGATATCGGTGTCTTTCACGCTTTGCAGCGCACCTTTGACCATCACATCCAGATCATCCAGGTCTTCGTGGAACTCCGCCCGGGTCTGGTCGTCGTCGAGCATTTCGGTGCGTAGTTTCAAGCGGGTGATTGGCGTGCGCAGATCGTGCGAGATCGAAGTAAACAACCGCTCGCGATCTTCCAGATAACGTTGGGTACGTGCGCGCATGGCGTTAAAGGCACGGGCGGTTTTGATGTATTCGCGGCTGCCGGATTCGGGCAGAGGTACCAGCGGCATACCTTGGCCAAACGCTTCTGCGGCGTTGGACAGCGCGGCAAACGGCTTGGTCATCCAGCGCACCACCAGCAACGACAGCAGCAATACCACACCGACGGTAATCAGCAGCAGCACGATGCGGTCATGCGCCAGCGGCTGATCGCTTTCCATAAAGTACGGATCGGGCATCAACGTTGCCAAGTAAAGCCAGTTGCCCGGTTCAATCTCGGCCTGAATCACCAGAATGGGTGCCGGGCGCGGTTTGACCACCAACGTGTTCTGCACCCAGCCATCGGGCAAGTCATCCAGCGTAATGCCATCATCGGTGACCGGCAGGTTGTCCGGCCAGGCAAAGCCCACCTGAAAATCCAGCAGCTTGGCATATTCGCGATGCAATACCTCCACCACGCGACCACGCACGGCATCGGCCAGTTGCGAGCCTTTAATCTCCTCAATCTTCACCTGATTGCGGTTTACGCTCACAAAGAAGCGCGTGCCGCCCATTTCACGCAACTGGTCGATCAGGATTGGGCGATAGTTGGGCGGCAGGCTGCGAAAGAAACGCAGTGCGGCGGCGGCGCTGCCACCAATATGCTCGGCCGCATCGAGAGCCTCGGTGGCCACTTTCTGGCGCAACTGGCTGGCCCAGATCAGATTGCCGACCACTTGAGTCAGCAATACGCCCATCACCATCACGATGGTCAGTCGCCCGAGCAAAGACGACGGAATCAACCGCCGCAGCCAGGAACGCGGACGCGGACGCGGGGACGACTCAAGCATGGCTGGCAGCAACCTCGGCAGAGAATACGTATCCCGCGCCACGCACGGTTTTGATCAGCGCCGGTTGCTTGCCGTCATCCAGCAAACGCTGGCGCAAGCGGCTGATTTGCACGTCGAGCGAACGGTCCAGCGGCCCCAGATCACGACCACGCGTTTCTTCGGCCAGCACGCTGCGATCCAGAATCTCGCCCGGATGTTCCACCAGATACTTCAGCAACTGAAAATCCAGCCCGGTCAGTTTGACGGTTTCGCCCAGCGGATCGGTCAGCGTGCGTTCCACGGTATCCAGCGCAAAGCCGTTGAACCGATAGAAGCGTGGCGGCGCGCCGTTTTCCACCCCGGCCCGGCGATGAATCGCCTTGATACGGGCCAGCAGTTCGCGCGGATTGTACGGCTTGCCCAGATAATCGTCGGCGCCCAGTTCCAGCCCGACGATGCGGTCGGTGTCGTCGGCACTGGCGGTCAGCATGATCACTGGCATGTTGGAGCGTTTACGGATGTGTGCGCATAAGGCAAAGCCGTCGGTGTCGGGCAACATGACGTCCAGAATCACCAGCGACAACTCATCTTTGTAACGCTCAAACTCGGTCATGAAACTGGCGCCATCGTGCGCCAGCCGGACTTCATACTGGTTTTTCTCCAGGTACGCTTTCAGCAGCGCTCTGGTTTTCTGGTCATCATCAACGACCAGTATCTTGCGAGTCATAACTGTTTCCTTCCTGCGACAGAGCGCGGACTACCGACGCAATGCGGCGCTGTAATTCTGAAGTCGGGATGTGATCATCCATGAAATAACGGCGGATCAGGCTGACTATCGCATCCTTGAGCGCTTCGTCCGTGGCCATGCGATGCACCAGACTGGGCGCCTGCACCGCAGCACCGCGGGCAAAAGCCATCCATGACTGGCGTGCACATGGGTCCAGCGTGGAAGGATCAACATCGCGCCGCACCGGCACCGAGCCTTTGATCCGGTTATAGCCCGCCTGAACCTGCGGCGAAGCCACCAGTTGCGCCAGCTTTTCCTGCGCGGCCTGATTGCCATAATCGCCGGTGAACATCACAAACGTATCAATACTATATAAGTGCGCATCCGCCGTCCCGGGCACGGCGATACAGCCAAACTGGTCGCCCGGCGTCAGCCCTTGCGCCTGCAGTTCGCCTTTACCCCAGTCGCCCATGATCCACATAGCGGCTTTGCCATGCGCCAGATCGCTCGCCTCGTCCTGCCACGGCCGTTCACTCAGTTGTTGCGGCATCCAGCGCTTGAGTTTGCGCAGGCGTTCCAGCGCTCGTGACACTCGTGGGTCAAACCAGGAGTTGGCGTTCCGTCGTACCAGCAGATCACGGTAAAACGCCGGGCCAGTCTCGGACAGCAACAGCGTTTCGAACAAGGTGGCGATTTGCCAGGGCTCGGTACTTTGCGCCAGCGGCGTCACGCCAATGCGCGACAACGCTTCGGCTGCATGATCAAAGTCCGCCCAAGTATGCGGCGGCGCCAGACCCAGCTTGGTAAACAGACCCTGGTTGTAAAACAGTGTGTTGATACGATGAATACCCAATGGCGCCGCCACCACGTGGCCACGCAGGCGAATCAGGCTATTGACCGTGGGGAACAATTTGTCATTCCAGTTGCCCCGCCGCGCTACGTTGTCCAGTTCCAGCAACAAGCCCAGATCGGCCCATTCGGAGATGGCCGGGCCGATCAGCTGTGAGGCATCGGGTGCTTTACCCAGCAGCACGCGGCTTTTCAGTACCTTCATGGCGCCGACCCCGGCGCCGCCCGGAATGGCGGCATCTTGCCAGGTAACGCCTTCATCCTGCAGGCGATCAGCCAGGTAATCGGCCGCTTTGCGTTCGCTGGCAGATGTCCACCAATGCAGTACGTTCACGGCGTCTTGCGCTTGTACTGGCGGACTAAAACACAATGCCCCAACCAGCAATGCGCATGCGCATGCGCCTAGCGTTCCCGGCGGGCGCCACACTCCCCTTGCCCGGCCTGTGTTTATCCCCATTTCCCCTGGCCCCGTGTTTTTTCGTCGCAGAATAACGTAACGATGCAACCTGATTTGTAAAGAAAGATTGCGATTACTTGCGATCTCTAGTTATGCATTTTTTGAGCATCATCGCCAGAACCCTTGATTGCCACAAGCAATTAGCCGGAATAGCTTCATTCCAACGTAATTAAACGTAACAACAGAGCTTACTCACATTGTTAATTTTCACATAATAATCAACATGTTATTTGATTTAACAACGCGGTAACAAGTGCTTTTTGTGTCACGCAAGGGTGGGTGCTAATTTCCGGTCACGCCCCCAGAACATGAAACAGGGGTTCAACCGGATCTGAGGAGATCGACCGATGCAAAGCAAGAACATCATGCGTGGCGCCATTGTCGCCGCGCTGTTGGCTGCAGGTGCTGCCCACGCTGGCACCCTGACCATCGAAAGCTGGCGTACCGATGACAAAGGTTTGTGGGAAGACGTGCTGATTCCGGCATTCCAGAAACACTACCCGAACATTCAGGTCAAGTTCGCACCGACCGCTCCGACCGAATACGATTCCAGCCTGAACGCACGCCTGACTGGCGGCACTGCCGGTGACCTGATTACTTGCCGTCCGTTCGACAAGTCCCTGGATATGTACAACAAGGGCTACCTGGAAAAGCTTAATGGCAAGAAGGGTCTGGAAAACTTCCCGGCTTCGGCCAAGGTAGCTTGGGAAACCGACGATGGCAAAGCCACCTTCTGTGAGCCTATCGCTTCCGTGATCCACGGCTTCTTGTACAACAAGAAAATCTTCAAAGAACTGGGCCTGTCCGAGCCAAAGACCACTGATGACTTCTTCAAAGTCATGGACAAGGTCAAGGCTTCCGGCAAATACACCCCGCTGGCTCTGGGTACCAACGATCAGTGGGAAGCCAGCCAGATCGTTTACACCAGCATTGGTGCTCCGTACTGGAAGGGCGAAGAAGGCCGCAAGGCTCTGATCGCTGGCAAGGAAAAGTTCACTGATCCGGCCTTCGAACAGCCACTGGAAATCGAAGCCAAGTACGCACCGTACCTGGCCAAGGGCTACAGCGCACAAACCTACGCTGACACCCAAAACCTGTTTGCTTCGGGCAAGGCTGCTGTGGTTGCTGCCGGTTCGTGGGATATCGGTTACTACAACCAGAACGCACAAGGCTTTGAACTGGGCGCTTTCCCTCCACCAGTACCTAAGGCTGGCGACAAGTGCTACATCTCGGATCACACCGATCTGGGCATGGGCGTGAACAGCAAGTCCAAGAACAAGGACGACGCTTACAAGTTTGTGGAATGGCTCGGCTCGCAAGAATTTGCTGACCTGTACACCAACAAGGTCACCGGCTTCTTCTCGCTGTCCAACCACCTGATCGCTGTGAAAGATCCGGTTGCCAAAGAGTTCCTCGACTGGCGCAAGAGCTGCGGTTCCACCATCCGTGTGAACGCGCAGATCCTGAACCGTGGCACGCCGAACCTGGAAAACGAACTGTGGAACGTGAACTCGCAAGTTCTGAACGGCAAGCTGTCGCCTAAGGATGGCGCCGCACGCCTGCAGTCCGGTCTGGCCAAGTGGTACAAGCCAGCGCAATAAGCTCTGGCTGATAACTAAAAATATTGAAGTTGTCGCTGTGCTGTTGTTGCGATGAAGGAAACCGGTCGGCGGGATTGCCCCATGAGTCCCGCTCGGCTCCGGCGCGAGGGAGAACGTGCCGGGGCTGCCGGAATCTTGAAGTTGTTGTGTAGTTTGTTCTTCCTCTCCATACCCTCGACTGTGAGTTGGGCCGGCGGCAGTCGCCGCCGGCGTTTTTTTTGCCTGTTTCCCGGAGCTGGCGCAGAGATCCGTTAGCTGCGACTGATCCGGAAATATAAATAATCTGTAAAGGGTTGCCCGCAAGGCCGCCTGCCAGCGACCCCGGCCCCGGGACCAGTGGCAGCACACTTTGTTGGTGATTCAAGGGGAGTAATAGCCATGAAACGTAAGTTTCCCTGGCATATCGCGGTCTTTCTGGCCCCGGCATTTCTGATTTACGCCGTCTTCAGCGCCTACCCGCTGGTTGATACCTTGCGCCTGAGCTTTTTCACCACCGCCGACAGTGGCGCGCAAACGTGGGCCGGGCTGTTGAACTATCGCTCGCTGCTGCTTGATCCATCGTGGTCCGAAGGTTTCTGGGGCGCGATGCGTAACAACTGCAAGTTCTTCCTGGTGCATATGTGCATCCAGAACCCGCTGGGCCTGTTGCTGGCGGCGCTGCTGAGCATGCGCGGCGTGAAGTTTGCCAAGGCTTACCAGACCGCCATCTTTCTGCCCACGCTGTTGTCGGTGGTGATCATTGGCTTTATTTGGCAATTGATCTTGTCCCCGCTGTGGGGCGTGTCCGAAAAAATGATGGGTTGGGTACACCTGCAGGACTTCTTCGCGCCATGGCTGGGCCAGGAAGAAACCGCGCTGTACACCCTGAGCTTGATGTCGGTGTGGCAGTTCGTCGGTATCCCGATGATGCTGATCTACGCTGCACTGATCGCGATTCCCGATGACATCATCGAAGCCGCTTATGTCGAAGGCGCATCGTCATGGCGCATTTTCTGGACGATCCGCGTACCGCTGATTCTGCCGACACTGGGTCTGACCACCATTCTGACCTTCGTCGGTAACTTCAACGCATTTGATTTGATCTACTCAGTCAAAGGTGCGCTGGCTGGCCCGAACTTCAGTACCGACATCTTGGGTACCTACTTCTACCGCGCGTTCTTTGGTTACCAGTCACAAATCGGCAGTCCGACCATGGGCGCCGCAGTGGCCACGCTGATGTTCCTGGTAATCCTGCTGGGCGTGGGTGTGTATTTCTACTTTATCCAGCGCAAGCTGCAACGTTTCAGTTTCTAAGGGAGGCATCAAACAATGGCACAAAACAAAGCTTCCCGTTGGGCTAGCGCGGGTTTTACCCAGGTGATCCTGGCGGGCTACACGCTGCTGGCGTTGTTCCCGATCGCACTGATCCTGATCAACTCCCTCAAAAGCCGCGCAGGCATTTTTGATGATCCACTGGCGCTACCGAACTCCGATACGTTCTCACTGATCGGTTTTCAGAAAGTGCTGCACGAATCGCACTTCACGCTGTATTTCGGTAACAGCCTGACGGTGACGATTACTTCACTGGTGCTGATCTTGCTGTTTGGCGCAATGGCCGCTTGGGCATTGTCTGAATACAAGTTCAAGGGCAGCCGCATCCTGGCGTTGTTCTTTGCTTTCGGCATCATGGTGCCGATTCGCCTGGGCACGGTGTCGATCCTGAAGTTGATGGTGAGCCTGCAACTGGTCAACACGCTGACTGCGCTGGTGCTGGTCTACGTGGCGCAAGGTTTGCCGCTGGCGATCATGATTCTGAGCGAGTTCATGCAGCAGATTCCCAAAGAACTGAAAGAAGCTGCCCGCTGTGATGGCGTGGGCGAATTCAAGATTTTCTTCCAGGTGATCCTGCCGCTGATTCGCCCGGCCGTTGCGACCGTAGCCGTGTTTACGATGGTGCCGATCTGGAACGACTTGTGGTTCCCGCTGATTCTGGCGCCGGGCGATGAAACCAAAACCGTGACGTTAGGCGTGCAGCAGTTTATTGGTCAGTACGTCACCAACTGGAACGCGGTGCTGGCCTCGCTGACTCTGGCCGTACTGCCGGTGCTGATCATGTACGTGTTCTTCTCGCGGCAACTGATTCGCGGCATTACCGCCGGTGCCGTGAAGTAAGCGCCCCAGCCTGCATCGAATACCGAATATGAATATTGCATGAGGCCACGCATGGCCGCATGCCCAAGGAGTTAGCAATGTCCCATGTTTCGCTGAAGAACCTGACCAAGTCCTACGACGGCAAAACCAATGTGCTGTCCGGGATCAATCTGGAAATCAACGACGGTGAATTCGTCGTGCTGGTCGGCCCGTCGGGCTGCGGCAAATCCACGCTCTTGCGCATGGTCTGTGGTCTGGAAGAAATCACCTCGGGCGATCTGGAAATCGATCACAACCGCGTGAACGATCTGCCCCCTGCCCTGCGCGGCATCGCCATGGTGTTCCAGAGCTACGCGCTCTACCCGCACATGAATGTGTACAAGAACATGGCGTTTGGCCTGAAAGTGGCTGGCAAAACCAAAGACGAAGCCGATACCCGTATCCGCAACGCCGCCAAGATTCTGAAGATTGATCACCTGCTGGAACGCCTGCCACGCGAATTGTCGGGTGGTCAGCGTCAGCGTGTGGCGATTGGTCGTGCCATCGTGCGTGAACCCAAGCTGTTCTTGTTTGACGAGCCGCTGTCCAACCTGGACGCTGCGCTGCGCGTACAAACCAGGCTGGAAATCGCCAAGCTGCACCGCGAACTGGAAGCCACCATTGTTTACGTGACACACGATCAAGTCGAAGCCATGACCCTGGGCGACAAGATTGTGGTGATGCACGACGGCCTGATCCAGCAAGCGGGTTCGCCGCTGGAACTGTATCAACAGCCATCCAACCTGTTCGTGGCCACCTTCATTGGTTCGCCCAAAATGAACCTGCTGGAAGGCGTGGTGGAATCTGCGGCGGCAAATCACCTGATCGTGACCTTGGCTGGCGGCCAGAATGTGCGCGCTGAAGTCTACGGCGCCAATGCGACCGTCGGTGATCGCGTTACCGTGGGCATCCGCTCTGAACACCTGTGGGAAGACAGCAACGGCAGCGAACGCTTCTCCGGCACGGTGGATCTGGTCGAACATCTGGGCGAATCCAACTTCTTGTATCTGACCCTCTCCACCGGTCAGAACCTGACCGTACGTGGTCATGGTGATCGTGAAGTGAAGATTGGCGATGCGATCAGCATCTCGGCTCCGTCAGCCGCGTTCCACGTGTTTGATCGGGATGGCAAGGCGTTCAAGCGCCTGAAGCCGGGCAATATGGTTGCCGCCAAACGCGTTGCTTAACCATGCCGCAAACAAAACCGCACTGACTGTGTTGCCCGACCTTGGCGTACTCATTGTACTGTCTGCGGTCAGGCGTCGTGTCAGAGCGCCTTTGTTTGCGGCCTGTTCGTTGAACTGGCCAAAATCAACGCCTTGCGCGATAGTCGTGCAAGGCGTTTTTATTTGCGGCACGCATACACCCCATGACTCACAAACAGTTCTGGCAAGACCCCTACCAGACCCGGCTGCAGACACGCATTACCAGCGTGAATGACGCGTTGGTTACGCTGGAATCCACCATTTTCTATGCCCTGTCTGGCGGGCAGGAAAGTGACAGTGGCACGATTGGTGGGCATATCGTATTGCAAGCCAGCAAAGCCGACCACGATATCGTTTATACCTTGTCCGACAACCATGGCCTGAACGCGGGTGACTCGGTGCAGGTCGAGATCGATTGGGAACGCCGTTATCGCCTGATGAAGCTGCACTTTGCCGCTGAAATCATTCTGGAGCTGATCTACCAGCGCTTGGGGCCAGTGCAGAAAATTGGCGCGCATATCGCCGCCGACAAGGCCCGCATTGATTTTGAATGGCCGCAAAGTATTGCTGGGGAGTTTGCCTGGCTACTGGAACAAGCCAACACCATCATCGCCAGCAATCAAGTCATTCTCAGCGCCTGGAGTGACGAAGCCGCGCAGCGCCGTTACTGGAAGATTGCCGAGTTTGGCGAAGTACCCTGCGGCGGTACGCATCTGCACCGCACCGGCGAAATCGGCGCGATTGCGCTCAAGCGCAAGAATATCGGCAAGGGTAAGGAACGGGTGGAGATTTATCTGGACACCTGTAGCCCGGATTAGGAATCCGGGCTACATGGTGATTATGGCTTCTCGCCGCCGCGCATTCGCAGAATCCGGAATACGCTCGGCAATTGACGCAGGCTGCGCATGACGCGGGCCAGATGCACGCGGTTGGAGACTTGCAGCACAAACGCGATCTGCATAAAGCGATCACCTTCGTGTTCGGCATTCTGCGTGGCAACCGAAACAATATTGGCTTCGGCCTCGGCAATGGCGGCCGAGATTTGCGCCAGCGCACCGCGCGTGTTTTCGGTCAGCACCCGAATCGGTACATCAAACAGACGTGTGGAATCCGGGTCCCATTCCACGTCGATCAGTTTGTCCGCATCAATGCGGCCACGACCGGAAATCTGCGGGCAATCATGCGTGTGTACCAGCAAGCCTTGGTCTTTCTTCACCAGGCCAATAATGGGGTCACCCGGGATCGGATTACAGCAACGGGCAAACTGGATGGCCATGCCTTCAGTGCCGCGAATGGTGACCGAAGACGCCTTGCGGCCGGATGCAGCAGCGGTCGTTTCGTCCTGCCACTGGCCCGACAACTGCAGCAGCCGCTTGGCAACCACCACCGCCAAGCGCTGTCCCAAGCCAATATCCGCCAGCACTTCTTCACGCGTGCGGGCGCTGCTTTCTTTGAGGTAACGATCCCACGTCTCTTCACCCACCGGCACGAATTGCTGATGCAGCGTGGCAAAACCTTGTGCCAGCAAGCGCTCACCCAAATGCACCGATTCCTCAAAACGCATGGTTTTGAGGAAGTGCCGGATATGCGAGCGCGCTTTGCCGGTGGAGACAAAGGTCAGCCAGGACGGATTTGGTTTAGCATGGGCGGCCGTGACGACTTCGACCTGATCGCCGCTCTTGAGGCGCGAGCGCAAAGGCACCAGTTCGTGATTCACCTTGGCGGCGATACAGCGGTTACCGATATCCGTATGCACGGCGTAGGCAAAATCCACGCAAGTCGCGCCCTGCGGCAGGCTCATGATCTTGCCCTTGGGCGTGAACACGTACACCTGATCCGGGAACAGATCGACCTTGATGTGTTCGAGAAACTCCACCGCATCGCCCGATTCGGCCTGGATTTCCAGCAGCGATTGCAGCCACTGGTGCGTCTTTTGCTGCACATCCGAAAAGCTTTCGTCGCCACTCTTGTACATCCAGTGGCTGGCAACGCCGGCATCGGCAATGCGGTGCATGTCTTGCGTGCGAATCTGGATTTCAATCGGCAAGCCATACGGACCAAACAACGTGGTGTGCAAACTCTGGTAACCGTTGGCCTTGGGGATAGCGATGTAATCCTTGAACTTGCCAGGAATCGGCTTGTACAAGGCATGCAATGCGCCAATGGCCAGGTAGCAGGTCGGTACGTCTTTCACGATCACGCGAAAGCCGTAGATATCCAGGACTTCAGAAAAACTGAGGCTCTTTTCCTGCATCTTGCGATAAATGCTGTGCAGGTTTTTCTCGCGGCCGGTCACGCTGGCTTCAATGCCCGAATCGGTCAGCTTGTTACGCAAGCCGTCCAGAATCTTGCCCACCACTTCGCGCCGATTGCCGCGCGCGGACTTGAGCGCCCGCGACAATACCTCGTAGCGATTCGGGTACATGTACTTGAACGAGAGATCGTCCAGCTCCAGGTACACCGCATTCAGCCCCAGGCGGTTGGCGATTGGGGCGTAGATTTCCATGGTTTCGCGGGCGATGCGCTTTTGCTTGTCTGGCCGCATCACACCCATGGTGCGCATATTGTGCAAACGGTCAGCCAGCTTGATCAGGATAACGCGCAGATCGCGCGCCATCGCCAGCAGCATCTTGCGGAAATTCTCGGCCTGCGCTTCCTCTTTGCTCTGGAACTCCAGCTTGTCGATCTTGGACATGCCATCGACCAGATCAGCCACATGCTTGCCGAACTTTTCGGTGAGTTCCAGCTTGGTAATGCCGCTGTCTTCCATGACGTCGTGCAGCAAAGCGGCAGCGAGCGCCTGCGCGTCCAGATGCCAGGACGTGAGGATGGAAGCAACAGCAAGGGGATGCGAGATGTAGGGCTCGCCGCTTTGGCGGCTTTGGCCCCGGTGCGCGGCTTCAGAGAACTTGAAGGCGGCAGCAAGAAAGACGCGATCTTCCGGCTTGAGGTAAGCCGTATCTTCGGTCAGGAAACGATTGGCCGCAGCAATCACCGCTGGCGCTTTGGCGGCCAGATCGGGGACATCAGCTGCGGCGAGTAGCGTTTCCATAAGCAGACACTCCACCCGGCCACCTGAAAACGGCGGCCTGTTATCTATCTAAATATAGAGGAGGTGGAGTGATTAAGCCGGAGAGGCTTACGGACGCGAGCGATTGAGCAGTTCGCGGCCAACCAGGCCAGCTGCCAGTTCACGCAAAGCCAGAACGGTCGGCTTGTCGCGGCCCGGTGCGTCCACTTGCGGAGTAGATCCGTTAGCGATCTGGCGGGCGCGGTAGGCAGCAACCAAAGTCAGATCGAAGCGGTTTTCGATGCGGTTCAGGCAGTCTTCAACAGTTACGCGTGCCATATAAGTTGTTTCTCCAAAATACCGGGGTCGCTCGCACAGTTGCACGGGCAGCCCATAAAACCAAAATGGCCATGACGAAAACCCGTTATGGCCTTGAATGGTGCCTATTGTACCAGATGGCGTCAGGCTTTGAGCGAAGCAACCAGCTCCGCATGGCGGATAGCCTGGCGCTCGCCACGCAGCCGCTCGGCACGCACCACGCTAATGATGTCGCGGACGGCGTCATCAATATGCTCATTGATGATCACATATTGCGCTTCGCCCACATGGCCCATTTCTTCGCGCGCTTTAGACATGCGGCGCTGAATGGCTTCTTCCGGATCTTTGCCACGTGCGCGCAGGCGCGCTTCAAGTGTCTCAATCGACGGCGGCAATACGAACACGCCAACCGATTCGGCAAACAGCTTGTGTACTTGCTGTGCGCCTTGCCAGTCGATTTCCAGCAGGATGTCGCGGCCGTCATCAATGACCGACTCGAGCCACTGCTTTGAGGTGCCGTAGTAATTACCGTAAACCTCGGCCCATTCCACAAAATCGCCAGCGGCAATCATGCGTTCAAATTCTGCACGATCGACAAAGTGGTAATCCTTGCCATCGACCTCGCCCGCGCGCGCCGGGCGCGAGGTATAAGAAACAGATAGCTGAATTTGCTGATCGGCTGCGAGCAGAGCCGCAACCAGCGTGGTCTTGCCGGCACCCGAAGGGGCCGTCACGACGAAAATAGTGCCTTTTGCCATGTAGAAAAACCTGTGGGAAAACTTGTCTTGCAGGTTAGCACAAACGGAAGTTGCTGTTTACAAGCAATGGCGCACTACAAAGCAGACGCACTTTGCGCAGATAAGCGGCGGGATGCTGACAACAAGGGCCACAAAATCGTCGTTTCAGGGGCGGTTGTCAGCAAAGAACAGCGTTACAAGGCAGTTTCATATGAAATCGACTGCACCAAAACCGCAAACTGTCGACTTTTTGCAACATTTTTTAACACGGCTGATAAACGCTGAAAATCGTAGCAAAGGCACCTTGGACTACAGAAAACACCTTAAAAAAGGTCATGTTTTTGGTCATGTCTAGTGTTTTTTCGCTTATTTCTGAGCAAATCGCATAAGGCAATTTACCTAAGAGAAACACCCGACAGGTGTTCTACTGATTCCTGCCAAAGTCGCTGCTGCTTATCGTCAACGCACAGTTTCAGCACAGGCTTACATGCAGTTGCACGTTTTTGAGCCACCCGCTCAGTAACACCGGACAACATAAGCAAACCTAGTAAAACAGCGGGTTTGCCACAGGATACCGGCGCAACAGGCTGAAATGAAAGAAGCCCCAAGGCGGTGCCTTGAGGCTTGAAGAAAGGCTCTGATACATCAGTCCACTTTCCACGGCAGGTTGATGTAGCAGGCACGTATTACTGACACGGCATTTTATGTAGTACGCCGCTGTTTGTTCCCGAATGTAGCAAGCGTCGTGGCAGCGACCCTCGCTATTTTGAGTCCCCGTACACACGGGTTTTAACACTCGAGCAAAGAGAGAGTACCAAAAATGGCATTCAAGTTCCGCATTACCCACTTCGCTGCCGCAGCCATGCTGGCTTCCGGCGCAATGGCGATGGCTGACGATGCAGCACCGACAGCCCTGCAAGCAGTTGTAGGCAGTGTTACTTCCAACGGTTACTTCCGCGCAGGCTTCGGTGAAGCCGGCAAGGGCGGCGCTCAAGAATGTTTCGGCGTTGGCTATGGCAAGTTCCGTCTTGGTAACGAATGCGATGCCTACGGCGAAATCGGTCTGGATATCCCTGTGTTCAACCAATCCAATGGTGCCGTGTGGACTGCACACACCATGGTTAACACCGACATCCCTTACTCCGCTGACTACTGGGACACCAAGCTGGCGTTTGCCCAGAACTACATCAGCGTAGCGCACTGGGGTGACGGCGCGTTGAAGGATGCCGTTCTGTGGGCTGGTCAGCGTTACTACGATCGTCCTGACTTGCACATGCTCGATTACAAGTACTTGGTCGGTGACGGCACTGGTGCTGGTATCGAAAACATCGCTCTGGGTTCCGATGGCGCAATGTTCAGCTACGCCATCATGCGTCCGGCTGACTCGAACGACATCGGCCGCACCTGGCTGGAAAACCTGTTCAAGGTTTCCAACGTCAAGGCAGGTCCTGGCGCGTTCACATTCAACGCTGGCCTGACTGGTGCATGGCACTCTGACACCACCACCACCGTTACAGACGGCGTTGCAACCACAACCGATACACCGCACACCAGCAATGGCTGGTACCTGTCGGGTATGTTTGATCACCCGGTTGGCGATGTTGGCTCTAACCGCATCGGTCTGCAGTACGGCCGTGGTGCGAACGCTACCGGTAACTTCAGCAGCATCAACCAAGGCGCCGCTTCTGACGATTCCACCCTTCAGGTTATCGACAACCTGACTCTGGAACCGAAGAACAGCCAGTGGACCGTAATGGCCCACGCTATCTATCGTGACGACAGCTACTCCGATCTGACTGGTGGCAAGCGCACATGGTGGGCAATCGGTGCTCGTCCTCAATACCACTTCAATGACATCTTCGGTTTCGCAACTGAACTTGGCTACGAATCGTTCAAGCAAGACAACCTGAACATCGGTAACGAGAACATCACCAAGCTGACACTGGCACTGACTGCAGCAGCAGGCAAGGGCGCTTACTCCCGTCCGGAACTGCGTCTGTACTACACCTACGCCAAGTGGAACGATGCAGCTCAGAAAGATCCTGGCACTCCGATGAACGCAGTTGGCAGCAATGGCCATCAGAGCGTTTACGCGATGTCTACTTCGGGTAGCTCGTTCGGCGTTCAAGCTGAAGCATGGTGGTAAGAATCTGACAGCTGTCGCCGCTTGACCAGGTCCGGTTAAAGGCGGCGAGAAGCTAATCGGATGGAGGAGATTTGGCGGCAACGCCAAAGGGATGAAACACAAGCTGGCGGGGTTGCCTGCCAGCTTGTGGGTCACCTCTCAAACCAGTGGCAGGTAAAGCCACACGGCAGTAAATGTAGCACCTCAAAAAGATCGGCCAAATGAGCTGATCAAGACTACAAAAAATAATCATCAGAGACGAAACAAACCAGTTGTGTTTTCAAAGCCTGTGCCACCGGTCTGACCGGTAGCGGCGGACGATTCACGTCCACCTGGGTTGCGTTTACACGCATTGGTTTTGAAAACACCAATTGCGCCATGCCCGTGAGGGACTGGCTCAGTAATACTGCCTTTCTTGCCGGTACAGCTTGTTGTGCCGGGGCGGTCTGCCGCGAGGTAGCAGCAAGAGCACGCTAACTTATATACCCCGATCGTCTCCTGGCGGTCGGGGACTTTTTTTGTCCGCAAGTCCCCCTTCCCTCTGGTTATTCCTGGCAAGACCCAGCCCGCTTTTCATGGCCGCCCGGCGCAATAACGCCGTTTATATGACGCCCATCCGGGTCATCCGACAATCGGCCAATTTCTCAGACAAAAAGGTCAACCTTGTTAACCATTTTTGCCTAAAATGCAAACCACAATGGCGTGACGGGCATAACCCTTGCTTGATCTACGCTGTGCAACGCCCATGCATTGCACCTAACTACCCCGCAGCGGCCACAAGCCATTCCTGCGGATTGATCCATTTTTTCCTACAGGAAAAAAGCATGTCCTCCACCCCGCTTTCCCGGCCGGTTGTACTGGCCACGCTCGCTGCGCTGTTCTGGGCCGGTAACTTTGTCGCCGGACGCGCACTTCACGGTTCACTCTCTCCTCTTACCATTTCGCTTGGCCGCTGGCTGGTCGCACTGGCTTGCATGGCACCGTTCGTTTTGCCCCGCTGGCGCACCGTCTTGCCGCAATTGCGCCCCCATTGGCGTTCGATTCTGGTGCTTGGCCTGTTTGGTATCGCCCTGTGCAATACGCTGATCTACCGCGGTGTAGCGCAAACCAGCGCAACCAATGCAGTCATGCTCAGCGCGTTTATCCCGATGTCGGTTTTGCTAGGCGGCCATGTTTTCTGCGGATTACGCATGACGCTCGCGCAAACGGCAGGTACGGTGCTGTCGTTCTGCGGCGTGGCGTTCATCCTGACCCAAGGCCATCCGGCCGCGTTACTGCGTCTGACGCTCAATCCGGGGGACCTGTGGATTTTGGTCGCGGTGATGTGCTGGGCGGCCTATACCCTGTTTTTGCGCCGCATTCCGGCGGGCGTCGATAAAGTGGCGCTGTTGTTTGCCACTATCGGCGCGGGTACATTGTTTTTGATCCCGCTTGCCGCATGGGAATGGGCTAGCTCCGGGCTACCTCATCTGACCTTGCACAGTGCCGGCGCGTTGGTGTTTCTCGGGGTCTTCCCATCTGTGCTGTCGTACCAGTTCTATAACGTTGCCGTCGGGCGACTTGGCGGAGCGCGGGCGAGCAGCTTCATGCATCTGATTCCGGCCTTCGGCACGGCGCTGTCAATGTTGTTGCTGGGCGAGCAACTTCACTGGTGGCATATCGCCGGGCTGGCGGTCATTCTGGCTGGTGTAGCCGTGGCGAATGGCGCAATGCGCGGGATGAGTATGGTGCGGCAAGCGCCGGTATCGCTACGCTAGTTCACTGGTTTTCTGCTAACAAAAAAGCCGGCTTATGCCGGCTTTTTCATGCGCTCCATGCCTGGTCAGTTACTCCAGATTCTGGATTTGCTCACGCATTTGCTCGATCAACACCTTGAGCGCCATCGACGCCCGGCTGGTTTCCACCGATACCGACTTGGAGCCCAGCGTATTGGCTTCGCGATTCAGTTCCTGCATCAAGAAGTCCAGGCGTTTACCCACTGCGCCGCCCTTGTCCAGAATGCGGCGGACTTCTTCCAGGTGCGCGGTCAGGCGCGACAACTCTTCATCTACGTCGATCTTCTGCGCAAAGACCACGATTTCCTGGCGCACCCGATCGTCATCCATGGTGCCTAGCGCCTCAAGGAAGCGGTTTTTCAGCTTGGTTTCGTATTCCACAACCAGTTGCGGAATACGTGGTTTGACTTCAGCCACGATGGCTTCCATGCCTTGCACACGCTCCACCAGGTGCGCCTTGAGCTTTTCGCCTTCCCGGCCACGACTGGCGCTGAAGTCTTTGAGCACGCCAGTTAGAAGCGCCAGGCACGCTTCGCCCAGTTCTTCCGGTTGCGGTGCAGTCTGGGTCAACACCCCCGGCCAGCGTAGCATTTCACCCAGCTTCAGATCACCGGTGCCCGGCGCCAGTTCTTGCGCCACACGCGAGGCATCAATCAGTGCTTGCAGCAGTTGGCGATCCAGTTTCAGCTCGCCGGCCGAACCCGCATTGGCATTGAAACCAATGCGGCATTCCACTTTGCCGCGGGCCACGCCACCAGCCACTTTTTCGCGGATTGCGCCTTCAAACGCGCGAAACTCTTCCGGCAAGCGCACCGAGAGGTCCAGAAAACGATGGTTCACCGCGCGTAGTTCCACGGTGAGTGTGCCTGCGGACAGTTCACGCTGGGCTACAGAAAAACCGGTCATGCTGTAAATCATTTCAAATCCTCGGGATCAGTTCATATAACTCTTGTTGGTGCCAGCGTGCGCGCTTTTCGTAACGACGAACAAGCTTTGCACGCTTTTCCAGCTCTGCCCAGCGCAGCATAAAACGCCGCACCGTTGCGCGAATAATTTCTGTAAGGCACGCAGTGAGTTACGCGGCCATGGCCTTTCAGTGCCGACTCAAATCAGCATGTCCTGTTGTGGTCTCGCGACACCACGGGCCTTGTTTTCGGGGCCAAACGACCGGCCAGCCAGCCTCTCCCGCCGCCCCGCTTATTCTCGTAAGCAAGCAGCTTTACTTTCGAGAAGCCGCCACTCACAATGCGCCGAGGAACATGAGTATAACAATCCCCCATAATGACAACGCCCAGTAATCAACCGCTGGCACGCGGCTATCAGCTACAGAACTATACGATTGCCAAGCTGTTGTCTGCTGGCGGCTTCAGTATTGTCTATCTCGCGCATGACGAGAACGACTATCCGGTGGCAATCAAAGAGTATCTGCCCAATTCGCTGGTGCTGCGCCGCGAAGGCACGCAAGTGCAGGCGACCAGTGACGAAAACCTGGCGCTGTTTCGGCACGGACTGAAATGCTTCTTTGAAGAAGGCAAAACGCTGGCGCATATCCAGCATATGAACATTGTGCGGGTGCTGAATTTCTTTCGCGCCAACGACACGGTTTATATGGTCATGGAATACGAGCGTGGCCGCACCCTGCAAAAAGAAATCCAGCTTAAGCATGACCGCGAAGGCGTTGATGAAAAACTCATCCGCCACGTGTTCTTCACATTGCTGAACGGCTTGCGCGAAGTTCATCTGAACAAACTGCTGCATCTGGATATCAAGCCCGCCAATATCTACATCCGCAAAGACGGTTCGCCCGTGTTGCTGGATTTCGGCTCGGCGCGTCAGACACTGACCAGCGAACACAATCGCCTCACGCCGATGTACACACCCGGCTTTGCTGCGCCCGAACAGTACGGCAAGAAAGAACCACTGGGACCGTGGACCGATATTTACGGCGTCGGCGCCACCATGTTTGCCTGCATTGCCGGCACCGCACCCCCACCGGCCGATGCCCGCCTCAAAGAAGACAAACTGCAGGACTTGTCGGTTCGTTATGGCGACCGCTATTCGCCCGAACTGCTATCGCTGATCGACCGCTGCTTGCGCCTGAACGCCGATGAGCGCCCGCAAAGCGTGTTACAAGTGCAAAAACAGCTGGCCGAAGCCGCATCGCGCCCGGCCCGCCGCCGCAGCATCATTCATCAATTGCGCCGTACCTGGCAATCCATCACCACCAAACCAGCCCGAGTGACCGAATGAAGTTTTCCATCTACCAGGACAGCCGCACTGGCGGCCGTAAGTACAACCAGGATCGCGTGGGTTACTCCTACAGTCGCGATGCCTTGTTGCTGGTAGTGGCCGATGGTATGGGTGGGCATTTACACGGTGAAGTCGCGGCGCAGATCGCCGTCGAGCTGCTGACAGACCAGTTCCAGAAAAAAGCCCAGCCTTCGCTGGATGCGCCTTCGCAATTCCTGGCCGACGCCTTCCAGCGCGCGCATGAAGCCATCTTTCATTACGCTGCCAACCATCAACTGGTTGAGGTGCCGCG
Source organism: Silvimonas sp. (assembly GCF_031291215.1). Classification (NCBI taxonomy): domain Bacteria; kingdom Pseudomonadati; phylum Pseudomonadota; class Betaproteobacteria; order Neisseriales; family Chitinibacteraceae; genus Silvimonas; species Silvimonas sp. The sequence continues at coordinate 15,102 of NZ_JARLJK010000131.1, read as the reverse complement.
TACCACCTGTGTCGCCTGTGTGATTCAGGATGGCATTGCGTACTGGGCCAACGTCGGTGATTCCCGCTTGTACCTGGTACGTCAGGGCCGCGTGCTGGCCAAAACCCGCGATCACTCCAAAGTGCAGCGCATGGTGGAAGAAGGCAAGATCACCGCCGAAGAAGCGCTGGTGCATCCGGAAAAAAACAAAATCTACAGCTGCCTGGGCGGCTCTTATCCACCGGAAATCGAACTTGGCGGCAAGATTGCGCTGTCTGATTCAGACTCGGTCCTGCTGTGCACCGATGGCTTCTGGAGTTCGGTAGAAAACGACGAACTGACCCAGTTCTTGTCGGCTTTCCCGGTGTTGTTCTCGATTCCGCAGTTGATGGATCGCGCCGATCTGCGTGGCGGCAAATTTGGCGACAACCTCACCGCGCTGGGCATCAACTGGCACGATGACGACGACGAGAGCGTTTCCAGCTCGGCGTTTGTGTCGACCCAGAAACTGGATCAAGTCACCATCGCCACGCACGTTGATCCCATGGATATCAAGAAAACCGGCGAGATCACCGAAGCCGATATCGAAAAAGCGATTGCGGAAATCCAGACCGCCATTTCGCGTTATTCCAAATAAGCATTCACCGCTTACGCACCCGAAATAATTACTTGTCTGCGGCGCGCCCGTCGTAACGCCGTCCGCTGGGCCGCGCACACGGTATAATCCTTTGATTATTCAACAAGGACTGCCGCATGCGCCCATCCAACCGCCGCCCCGACCAACTGCGTGAAGTGCGCCTCACCCGCAACTACACCCGTCATGCCGAAGGCAGCGTACTGGTTGAATTTGGCGACACCAAGGTCATTTGCACCGCCACGGTCGAAGAATCGGTCCCGTCATTTCTCAAAGGCAAAGGTCAAGGCTGGGTGACTGCCGAATACGGCATGCTGCCGCGCTCCACCAACAGCCGCATGCGCCGCGAAGCCGCACAAGGTAAGCAATCTGGCCGCACGCAAGAAATCCAGCGGTTGATCGGTCGCAGCCTGCGCGCCGTGGTTGATCTGGAAAAACTCGGCGAGCGCCAGATTCTGGTGGATTGCGATGTGATCCAGGCCGACGGTGGCACACGTACCGCCAGTATTACCGGCGCCTTCGTCGCCGTTACCGATGCCATCAATGGCTTGATCGCCGCTGGCAAGCTCACCGAAAGCCCATTGCGTGACCATATCGCCGCGATTTCGGTCGGTGTTTTTGGCGAGACGCCGGTGCTGGATCTGGACTACCCGGAAGACTCCGCCTGCGAAACCGATATGAATGTGGTCATGACCGGTAAGGGTGAGTTTGTAGAAATACAGGGGACCGCTGAAGGCGTACCTTTTAGCCGCGCCGAAATGAACGCGTTGCTGGATCTGGCCGAGAAAGGCATTCGCGAATTGATCGTTTTGCAAAAAACGGCTTTGGCCGCGTGAACCACATCTAACTCAACTTTTTGCCATCCGGCGCGCAGCGCGCCGGATTTGAATGCATCAGGAAGCCGTTTTGAATTTGCTTGAACCATCGCCCCCGCTCACTCCCTCCCGCCGTTACAGCATCGCTCCGATGCTGGATGGGGCTGATTGATCTATAAAATCCATACTACACAATCACTTGCAAAAAAATAAGTGACAAGTAGCACCAATCCGAACGGGGAGCGTTGAGCTTGGGCAGATTGCCACCGAGCTGCTGCCCCCTCAGTGACGATGGAACATCCCTTAAAAAGCATTATGCGACCAAGGCTATCATTGCGGCATCGCGACCTTCATAGTGCTCATGTGCAGAGTGCGGGAGCGATATAGGAGATGGATGGTTCCAATTCGCGACCTCACACTTCAGCCTCGTAAAAGAGCCAACATTTCCCCTTTCATTGCTTGACTCGCGCGAAACCGGCCTCTCCCAAATGCATGCCGGCGACCAAAAGCCCCTCGGAACTGACCATATCCAGTGGTCGTGATCGGAGTGGCCGCCCCAGACAAGCAGGCTCTGGTCGCGGGATCCGACAACTTATGCAATGTGTCCGTCGGTATGTCCTGAGTGGCATTGCGCTGATCCTCGCAAGCACTTCCCCTTCATTTAATCGAACGTACGCAACTTGTTGCTATAGTCGTCGAATATCTGACGCGCGATCAGGAAATTACCGCGCGCCCGATCGCTGGTAAGGGCCAGATTTGCGTCATCCCGCCAGAATTTGAGCTCGCGCTGATGCACCGCCAGTTCCGCATTCGGAAAAGTCACTTGCCCGGCTGCCTTCATCAGCCCGCCCACATGGTCGGGATGGGCGTGCGTGAGCAGGGTGGTATCGATTGCGGATGGCTCGATGCCAGCCAGCAATAAATTAGCCCGCAGCCGCCCGACCCATTGCTTGATACCGCCAGCGCCATCACCGACAAGAATGTTGCGCCCCGCGCGGCGTATCACGTAGCCGTTGATATGTATCACAGCGGATTCATTCTGATACCGGGGCTGTCCACCGTGCTTAACCTGGTGTCCATCAAGGCCGGGCCAGCCCACCAAGAGTTGATCCCCCAACCATCCTTCGAAGTGGTAGTTGAGTTTCTCAACTTTCATCTTTCCTGTAGATCGGTCGATCATGGATCTTTCCCCGATACCACCCGCCACTTCGAGCTCAATTACAAAATAGCGTTCCATATTGCTCACCTAACGGCGGATTAAAATTGGCACCATATTTCCCATCCAGCTCAGTTGCCTTTTGCAACAACTCCGCTTTCGTTGGAGAGGTATCAGAGCGCGAGCAATGCGCTCTCCTGAGACCGGCTTCTTGAGGATTTCAGGCATTACTACAGTTGTAGTCGCCATTAAAAGCGCCAGTACTTCTGAAAACAAACCTTCCTTTGAACCGAAATAACGGTTGACCAACATTGCTGTAACCTCTCTCCGGACTGCATCGGTTGGCACCGCGCAGATTGATGGGAGAGAGGGGGAGACTGACTGAGTAGGGTTTGACTCATTCCGCGATACGACCGAAGCGCTTGGGGAGCCACTAGTTGTGGCGGCACGGCTGGCACCGTGTTCCGAAAGGTTGGAGCGTTTGCGAAGATATGTGGTTGGGCTTGGCGGCCCGTTGTAGCGAAGTGCCGTCATTCCCGCTAGGCAGTGGGGATGACGAACTCTGACCTTGGCCGGTCAGATAGCGAAATCAGGGTAGATTAAGGAGGTAATTTTCTGTTCTCTCTCATGACCGGGTATCAATCTCGATACCCGGTTTGTTTTGTGTCATTTGTGATGGTTAGAATATCTTTTCAACCAAATCCGGCGAAGCAATGTCCCGCACATGCCGGAACGCGCTCTCTATAGCCGTAATATCTGCGTTGGCCACGCCGTACTCTTCAAAGAAAACCTTCCACTCGCGTACCTTGGACCAGACGGCGGCAAAGTGGGTGACGGCTTGCGCCTCACTCAAGCCGAAGGCCGCGCAAGCCGACAGTGCATTGTCCAGGGTAGCCAGTTTGCCCTGTTGGCCAACGCCCAGATGCAGTTGCCGCTCTTGGGCAACACCCGGGCGAGGCATGACGTCATACAGCGGGCTGAGTCGCCAACCCTTCAGCCCATCGTCGTAGATGAAGCCATGATTGCGCAAATGGTCGTCGTCATTGCTTACGAAGATGTTGAAGACCATGCGGCCAAACAGTTCAGAGAGATTGAGCGCCACCATGTCAGGATGGATGTAGGTGCGAACACCTTGGGCGATGTCCATGTACGACTTCAGTCGCGACTCTTCCTCAGAGCATCCCACCAGCGTCAATGCGCTGATAAAGGGAATGCGGCGCTCAAGCGGCCCATCACCAGGCTGGGTCAGCATCCATTCCCGTGGCAATGGCGTCGTCGCGGAATCGGACCAATAGCGGTCGAAGCGGTGAATCAGCATGACACTGCGACCACCCACGTCCACGCAACCCACAGGCGGCACGGTAAGACCGCATTCTGCAGCGAGGCGTAGCGCGGCCATTTCGACTTTAGGCATGTCGAACCGGTCAGTTCGGCTCCGAAACTTGGCCAACTGCAGGCAACCGTTTTCGTCGCGAACCGTTGCCTTCGGGCGGGCACCGCCCAGCGCGGTACCGTCAGTGAAGATGGCCTCCAGTCTCGCCGGTACCTCTTCGCCAGCCTCGATGCGGTCTGCCGCCTCCATCAAGTAGCCTAGACCAATCTCGGAGTTAATCCCGTTGAGTATGGGGGCATTACGGTCGCGGCGGATATCCAGCGCACCGACCCGGTTGCCGCCCGCCTCAAGCAGATACGTGGACTCAGGCAGGCTGTTCACCGGCGCCTTCAGCTTGGATTCAATGACCCTGCGGCCCCATGAGTCGGGGGAGGCATCACGGATGCCACCAAAGAAGGGCAAGCGATTGGCGGGAAACAGCACGTTGCCCTCAACCTGATGGAGATGGCCCAAACTCAGGCTCACCGGGTCTACTTCAATGCGGTATTGACGCTGGAGATAGCGCAAACCATAAGCAAATTCGGAGGCCACCAGAGTATTACCGTCTTCGGTGAGCGTCAGCAAGCCGCACGGCTCGAACGCATCGCCAAGCCATGCGAAGGTGGTGAGTTTGGTTGTTCTGGTTGCCATGTGCGGTCCTTAGAAGTCGAGTTCGTCGCGTTCGGACTGTGAGAGCACGCGCACGCGCTTTGTCTTCTCCCGGTCGGCAAGGCTCAGCAGGGCGGGGTCATCCTCGGAGAGCAGCGACAGCAGGGATACGCCCGGCGCGATGGCATCCAGGTACCGTAGAAGCTGACCTATGGCCAATGCGGGGTCGCCGCTCTCAATGCGCGATGCCGTGCTGCGCGCGATGCCGGCACGCACGGCGGCATCGGCCTGACGCACCTTTCGCGCAGTGCGCAGCCGGCGCAGCTTTTCGCCAATCCCGACCATTTCCTTGGTCAGTGCCGTGCTCAACAAAACGTTCTGTTTACCATTCATGTCCGCCAAACCAGTCTGCATCGATTTAATGTCCGATATCACGAGCATAGCATGTGGTCAGATGGCGGGTGATAAATGTGCGTAAAAACGGATGTTAACTCTTTAATGTCCGATATTGCGGACATTTTAATCAAAGACCCCATATTCCCGCCCGCCACAACGGACACGAGAGGCAACGCGGCCGAAACCCCGAAATAGAAGCAGTGCGGATTCTTGCAGAAATTGACCTGGTAAGTCGTTTGCGGCCATAAGGAAGCTCTGCTTACCGCAACAAACACCTTCACACTTCGATTCAGATGTTCCTCTTCGCGTATCACCAAAATATCTGTCGGCATTCAACCGGCTGTTTGCACCGGACTTGCGATCACGCCCGAGCAGCTCAATGAATCGCGCTTAACAAAGCAGGCGCGCCAAACTCCACCAGCTTGCCGTGGGAGCCATCGAAGTATCGCTGCCAGAATTGCTGCAAGGCACGCATGGTTTGCGGATCGCGATAAACCCCTTTTGCAGCGGTATCTTCCACGATCAACCCAGCGCCAAGCACGTAAATCTCAGCCCCTCCGAAGTCACCGGTCAAGTTGTTATCGGCCACCCGCCTGGTTTCCTGGTCGGGATTGATTTTGCGTACTACCCGTTTGGCATAAAAGCTGGAAATCGAGGAGTTTTCCAACATGTCGGATGCGATCAGCACGATTTTACGTTGCGCACTGGATGCCTTAACCTGGCGGGAAACATCCTGAATACTGGCAAGAACATCTGATTTGCTGATTTCATTGCCATCACCATGAAATGCCTGGCGCAGCGCATTACCCGCGAGTGTTTGTACCGTTCGCACCTGATATGCCTCGCACTGGTCGTAGCGTGCCAGCGCGGTTTTACCGATATCGTTGCGGGTAGCCGGCTCAAGCGCGGGATCAAGCTCGGCGTGAACCAGCTCGTTGGTGTAGTGTCCCTGGGTATAGGCTGAGAAAGCGTAAATAGAAAGCGCATTTCCCGAAACCAGCAAAGGCTTGATGTGATCCGCAATGGACTGTTTCAGATCGGCATTGAAGGGTGTGGTCTGGTCGACCATGACAAACACTTCGATCGCCGGTGCGGTGGTTGGTACCGGCAGTTTGGCGAAGGTGAAGCAACTGCTCAGGGCGTTGGCCGGGCCAGCCGCGCTCGCCACCCCGGCAACGCCGGACAATAGCAGCGCGACCGTCAGGTTGCGTAGCATCATGGTTTGGCATCTCCGTCCAATTCAGCTAATTGTGCTTTCAGGCGTGCGATCTCCGCCTGGCGCTCATCCTGGGCAGCCTTGGCCTGTTCGCGTTCAGCCAGCTGCTGGCGCAACCGAATCAATTCATCGTCTGCATCTGCAGTTACTGCAGCGGCAACGGGAGTAACAACGGGTTCTGCGACAGGTACGGCCGGAGTGACCTGGGCAATCGGTGCAGCCTCGACCACAACGGCTGGCGCTATTTTCCTGGCAGTGGCCATGTCGTGGCTGGAGCGCGTGTGGTCGCGCTCGCTCTCGCGGTCACGCAGATCGCTGGCCCGCTCCATATGCATGAAATCAGTAAAGGTTTTGCTGGTATGCACACCGCGCGTGCCGCTTGAACCATTGCGATCCATCATGCGTTGCTGCAGACCTTCCAGCCGTGCCTGGGCTGCATCGGCAATCTCGCTGTAATGCGCACGGACGTCAGCATAGCTGGAGTAACGACCGCGCCCGATTGCCTTGAAGGCCAGATCACTTTCCCGCCCGGCAAAACCCCACTTAAAGCCAAACAAAACGCCCAGCAACTGCAAAAACACAAAGATAAATGCCAGTACGATGAATGTGCCCCAACCGCCATGGCGGTCGATATTTTCTTCATCCTGCTGCGCGCGGGTGTTGGCATCGTTGTTTGATTTCACGTCATCCGGTGGCAACGCGTTGCTGGACATATCCAGGCCGCTGTTGGCAGCCGGCTGTGCCAGTGTGCTTTGTTCGCCCACGACTTGCTGATGCAGCATTTTCTCCAGCACCTGGCCGCGTACATACGTAGCGCCAATTGCCACAAACAGAATGAATACGGCAGTGCCGATCGTCACAATGTACTTGGCATGGCCGCCGACGCGGTTCGCCAGTTGTGTGTAGTGAGGAGTGTCATCATCCAGGTTCTGTGAACGCGCCAGCGCAATATCGCCCGACTGAAAATCATGGCTGCGCTGGTTATCTTTCCAGCCACGGCGTGCTGCAGCAATCTTGCTGGACACATACAACTCATGACCGGAGAAGTGCGTAAACGCGACCAGTAACACCGAAATCATGAAGGCGATACCCACCGCACCCATTTGTTGCAGATTCTCGCTGGCGCCGGGAATCGTATAACCCGCCAGCACGTAGCTGAAACCCATGGCTTCAATGAAAACCAAAGCGCAAGTCAGCACCCAGATCAAAAACGGCGTGCCCCGACGTCCAAGGTCGCCCGCTTTGGTCAGATAAGTGATCTTTTCGTTGAAATCATGCTCATCGCGGATACGGATGAATTTTTTGTAATCACGGCACAAGGTCAATTCGGATTTGAACCAGCCATTGTCGCCGGCCCGATTGGCATCCCGAGCCAGCCGTGCAGTGGCCCCAATGACGGGAAAAGCATACCAGGTGTTCATCCACCACCATTTCACTTTTTCCCAAAGGGTGGCGATAACGACCGCAGCGAGCAGGATGCTGACAATGCTCCATGCTGCGTAGGGGTAGGTAGCAAAAAACTCTTTCATGATCTCTCTATCTCACTTGAGCATTTTGGGATGGAAGTCAGCGACATATAAGGCCCCGGGCAAGCCGTATACCAGCTTGCCGCTCTTGGCCTCAAAGCCACCATTGGAAGGAAAAAGGATGTCCAGGCATTGCATGCCTTGAGAACCACCGGCGAACACGCGATAGAGGATCCCGTTGCTGCCCTGGTAGGTATTCACCGCCGGACTCGATTGCCACTTCGGCTTGGCCGTGGTGCGTTTGTCCGGGTTGTAGTTGGTGTATACCTTGAGTTCTGGCGGATTGGCGGGCGTAGTCCCGTCTTGCAATACCGACAACTTGTTCAGCACGATTAAATGGCCGTTCACCTCATCATGCCAGGTCGTACCGTACAAGCCTTGCAAATGCTGATTGGTGGTGTATTCCCTGTCGTCTTTCAACGCTTTGACGCTACCAATCACGCGTGGACGATCCTGGTCACAGCGCGCCAGAAACGGAGTATCGGCATAGGCTTTGTCGATCAGCTTGAAGCCACTGTCTTGCTGGCGCACCATGCCCAGATTCACCGTTGCCAGTTGCGGCGTAAGTGGCTGGCCACCAAAGTTGATTACATTCGCAGGCAAGCCACCCGCCGTCGGAGAAGGCGCCGCAGCTTTTGCCGGCGAGCCGGAAATCGAAGCGTTGGCTGGCGCTGGCTTTACCGCAGCCACGCTCGCGGGTGCAGTGGTCTTGCCGGTATGGTGCCTGGTTGGGGTTGCAGCCGCCTTGTTGCTGGTCGGCGCGCTGTCTGCGCTCTGTTCGCTGGCACTCGCAAGCGTGCTGGAACGATAGAACTCATATCTTGGCTTGCGGGCTTCAATGAACTGGCGGAAGTTATCTTCGCCGTAAATCTCAACGAATTCCACGCGCCGATTCTGGGAGCGTCCTTCCGGCGTGCTGTTATCCGCAACGGGATAACCCTCGCCAGCCCCCTGGAAATACAGACTGGCCGCGGGGACTCCTTGCGTTTTCATGAACGCAGCAACCACTTTGGCGCGCCGTTCGGAAAGGTCCGCGTTCCAGCGCGATGAACCGGTATCGTCGGTATGGCCAACCAACAGAAGCCGGCGTGTACTCATGGTCTTACGCCAAGCCGCAATTTTGACTGGATCAGTGAGCCCTGCTGGAGGGTTCACATTCGCATATTCACGCGCAATGGCAGTGAAGTACTCAATGGCACGCGGTGTCAGCTGGTCCGAATTGGTTGCGAATTGCGCACTATCGCCATTGTTGTCGCGCAAGGACATGCTCATCCCCTGCGTGCCAGCACCGCCGGTGCTTCCCGCCGTGCCGGTGGCACCACCAGCAGTTGAATCACCCTGCGGATCCACTTTTACAAATGCAACGTCGAGATTGTATTGCTTGGCAATTTTCGACAACTCGCAGCGCTTGTGATCCATATCTGCGCCAATCAGTCCGCCCGCCAATGCGCCAAGCGCAACGCCACCCAGTACAGCCGCAGCTTTCCCGTCGCCCAACTGCTTGCCGATCACTCCCCCAAGCACAGTGCCAACCACCAGCCCCCAGTTACGCGCGGTATCTGCACAAGGGTCATCGCTGGCAAAAGTCCGCTTGAGCAAGCTTTCCTGGCCGGATGATTGGCCGGTTTGCGGGGCTGCACACCCTGTCAAGCTAAGCGCTAGCGCGAGACATGTAATCTGCTGAAATTTTCCATTCAGTATGTAAGTTTTATCAGCCATGTTCATCATAAATATCTTATATATGCATTTATGATTACATAACAAGACATCAAAATCGAGTGTCTGTGCCAGTGTGTTGTGGTTTACGCAATTTATTGTTAGTTTCGGATAAGCTTTATATTGACGACTTGATTACAAAAATAATTACGCGACGGCTCATTCTTCCCAAGGCTGACGAGCGCTGGTAGCGATGAAGGTGCGGGTAAGGGCATCGAACAAAATCTCGTGGCTCAGCGTGGGCCAGGCGCCAACCCGGAAGGCGCGACTGACTGGCGCAGAACTCCGGGTAGGCAGCCAGCATCTGGCGTAAATAACACCGATGAGAAGCCGCGCCTCGCTCAAGTAAACCCAGACAGGCTCACTTGGTTCGAAGAGCAATGGCACTAAGGCTGTCTGCGTGGCATGCATCGCGGATGCCGTGCGCCACTGCCGGATAGCCACAACAATTTAAAGCATCGACTACCAATGATGAAGGTTTCAGGGCTTTTCTCGGAAACCTTCACAAAGGGTCGAGGATGTACAAAGAGTGTGCCCAGAAATTGGTGCATACCAGGTTTGCATACGAAGCGAAAGTCCAAGACCAGATGAATTTTCGCTTTGGCCGAAGAGCGGTCTCGGCTAACAAAAAAAGCACCCGAAGGTGCTTTTTTCAATCTAGTGCAGACGATTTTTGTAGCTTATTTATCTCCTCATATCACTTTTTGGAGCGCCGTTGTTGTCACCGCCTTTCGCGGAAGCTGCGTTTGAGTACGCTTCGCCTGAATCTCAAGGCGTGGACTCCTCAAACCTGGAAAAGATGCTGCGATACCTTGCCCATGCAAGCCATGAAGACTTCAGGCGGGATGCCGTAGTCCTCCGAGTTACACAGCGAGGACTACGGGTTACTGCTTAAACGGCTTGCGTGTCCTGCTATTTTCAGTCGAATACTTTGCTGTACATGGCACGAACCCATTCGCCGAATACCGGACCACGAAGGTAAGGAATCGACACGTCGGCATTGCCTGAACTCGTGAGCCCATTCACTTCTTTGCCAGAGATGAACCACGGACCGCCGCTACTGCCCTGAGTGAGGTTGCCTGACATTTGTTGCACGGAAGGCAGATTGCACACCATCGCGTCACCCATGCTTTGCCATTGTTGCTTTCCGTCATACGGGTAGCTCGGAATCGCATTCGCAGGGTAGCCCATTGCCGTCCAGATTTTGCTGCCCGCTCCGTATACGAGCTTGACGATGCCTACTGCATCCCCCACGCCCTTGCCGACACTATTGGCATGCACGGTGCAGAAGCTCAGATCATAGGCATCGCCTTCTTCGTTATCCGGCCAGGCCCCTGGCCAGAATGGCTGTTGAATTGCCCACTTTCCGAAAGGCGCATTCCCCGCTTGATACGCAGGCACAAAGACGATGTCTGATGCGGCTTCTTTTTTGTACAGGACGCAGTGAGCGGCCGTCATGATGCCATTTTTGCTGACAACAAAAGCCGATCCGCAGCGGTCGATTCCACCCATTACGAAGAACAGCTTGCCTACCATGAGATGAGGGAACGTCTTTGGATCCGCGACCTTCGACGTTGTAAAGGCGTCTACCAGTTCCGGACCGTCCACGGCTGGGTCGGTGTAGAAGTATTTCGACACGTTGGCATCACCCCCGGCCAGTGAGGTCGGCACATCGGGGTACTGCTCTTCGGCTTCAGACCATCGATCAACCGGAAGCGCATTCTGCATGCGCTCAGGCGTCCACAGTGCATCAAGATCGCCAATTTCTTGCTGCTGCCCTGGGACAATGTCGGCCCGATCCACACCTTCTTCCATCCATGGTCCGGATGGATACAGATTCGCATCGACGCTATACCAGACAATGGACCAGCTGTAGCCACGGTCGTAGTCACTTTTAACCCAGACATCGCCTGCACTTCGGCCAAGGATCTGATCGCACCGCTTTTCCCAGTCGCCGCCCGTTCCGTCAGCCCAGTTGCAAATAACGTCGCACCCGACAAGCACCCTGTTTGAATCTCGATAGCCAAACACATGCTCATTCCAGCCGATTTTCCATTTTGCCTCGACGTGATCGGAAGCGCTCGTCACAGACACGCCAGGAAGGCTTGAGCTTTGAAAGCCGTACGTCCATCGTACGGTGCCCTTGTCCGCATCAATTCTTTGATTTCTCGCTGGCTCAGCTTTCGCGGCTTCAATCACCATGGTGAAGAAGGTCTGCCGGTTATTGATCTGCCGCAGGTTTTCGAGCAACTCCTCTGTTTCTTTGGTGAGTAGCCCGATCATTTCGGTATTCAGGGGAAGCTTCGCCTGGTTCGCTTCGATTTTGGATTCGAGCTTGCTGTAGGTTTGTTCGACCCCGGACTTGCCGAATTTTGGGCAGGTGCCATACATCGAACGAACGAGCCAGAACCGGTTGTACAAATATGAAAGTTCATAAAAGACATCGGGGTCGATTGGCACTTCTGCGGAAATCGCGGGGTCGATCATGCAGTAGTGCCGCATGCACGCTTCAATATTCTGCATGCCAGTTTCTGCTGCCTTCGTGAACCATGGCAGAAGGTCGGAATTGACCGTGTCAGGGGTCCACCCTTTCTCCGGTGGCGGCGGAAGCATGCCTGCAACGGTCGTTCTTATGCGAATGTTGACGGTGGCATTGCACTCTTTGGTCGCCTTCTCGAAGGCTGCGGCGCCTTCAGCAGTCATGACCTGCGGCACCTCAGCGGCAAAGGTCTGGGAAAACTTGTTGCGCTGCTCGACTGAGGTAAATTGGCACTGGTACATGGCATACAGCGAAGCAGCGCGGCGGTAGCCTGCGACAAAATAATCGCCGTATTTGTCACGGAAATCCGGGCCGGGAACAACGGCAAGTTCGTATTTATCGGCCACCGAATATTCCGTTTCTTCATAAGAAACGGTGGCAACGAGGGTGACCGACAATTCTGAAACCTTTAGCTCATCAAGAAATGAGGTACTCGCCGAAACTGTCACCCCTTCCATGTTGTAAGCACCCTTCACAGAGCCACTCACCGTACTTTCAAGATCACTTTCGGCCTTGATTAATGCATATTTGAAGGTGGAGTCGACGATTTTGCTGGGCACGACTGTAATCGGTTTGACTGCGGATGCGCGCAGCTGCCCCGTTACGGCATTGACGCCCAGTCCGAGTTGGTACTGCTTGCCCCATCGGCGGCCATCCACTGTGGAGTTAAGCAACGTAGTTGGTAATGAGCTGTGGAATACTTTCATTTTTCAAAATTCCTCTGTTGCCGATAATCGAAAACACGGACCATGCGCAGCGCCCCTTGTGCTTGCGGCAGGCAAGCCATGGGCGATGCGTGACTGGCGAATCAACCAGCAAGCGGGATTACAGTCGGACGGGGGACACGCATGGCTTTGTGTCTAACTTGGAGTGCCGTGACCTGCCAATCGATATGGCATTGGATAGAAGCGTAGGAAACCAATCACGCTAAAAATATGCCATTGATTACGTATTGGTTTCGCACCATAGATGCCAATTCAAGGATTGAATGAGCTGCCACTTTTGCCATGCCGGTTTCTCTTTGTTTGTCGGCTGTGCGTGGGCTGACGCCGCGGAATTGGGCGATATTTTTCGAAGAAAATCCTCGACACGCATAGGCCAAGGTGGTCAATTCAGCAGCTGTCAGAGGTGACAGTGTGGGTAAAGTCTTTAAAACCTGGCGGATCAGATCGACAGAGAGATTGCTACAGGCCAAAGACACCGCATTATTCAGGCCCAATTTTTTTTTGATGCGACTGGCATGGCGCCGAACGGTATCAATTGAAATGCCAAGTTCTCGAGCGATTCGTGGGTAGGCATACCCTTCGGCCACCAGATGCCAGATGTTGGTTTCTTGGGGCGTCAGTGATGCGGGTTTCGCGCCGGCGGCCAACATGCATTGGACCTGCTATGTCGGAGACCGCTCACAACGGAAGATTACGTAGCGCTTGAACGCGCTGGGCAACATCGTGACTGGAGCGAAGGTTAACTGGACACGTTATGCACGTATTACCGAAACTTGGAGGGGGATTGAGGTTACCCATCTGCTGTCACGATGGACATTGGCACAGATAAAAAGGAAGGCAAGGAGCTGAAGCTGGACGGCACCAAACCGGAACGCGGTGTGCCGACGGCGACTGCATCAATCCAAAAGCTGATTGAATGATGCAGGATTGGCTTTGATCAACGACGGGATGGAATCAATGCCGCCATGAGAAAAATCTCGAGGCTATTGGATTTCTGAAACCACGAGCCGAAACAAAAAATGCCGCAGAAATCCACCTCTTCCAGGGCGACGCGCTGCGTCGTGAGGATGGCCGATATCCCGCCGGTTCTATTGGTGCATTGGCTGCAGCCGGCCGAAGCAGATGTTGGCAGCCATCACCGCCAATGGCCGCAACCGACCCGCAGCAGACCCACCGAGACAGGGCGTTTCCTACTCTGAGCGGTACTTCCAGCTATAGGACTGGACAGCCGACTTGTGATGCCTTGTCAAACGGCTCCTGCCCTGTTTTGATTTGGTACATAGTCAACTGGGCTTGGCTTCCGGGTATGGACCAGATCATAAATTCTCTCACGTTCGCCTTCTGATATTTGGCGTCGTAAACCAACCGCACTTCGTTTGGAAAACAGGACGATGCGATTAGAACAGAAGATTCATATTCTCCGTATTGAGCCATCGAAGTCTGGGCTGCGGAAATGAACTGATCTCTGGTGATAGACGCCTTCATTGCGGCGGAACCCAAGTCGTACAGGTCCGTGTAGTCGTGTTTGCCATAGAGCTCACGGAATTTTTCAACGGCGTTGAGTGCTTGCGCCTTATCTTCATCGAAGGACCCTGCCTTAACATGCGCATCACAAGCAGACAGCGCTGCAGCACACAGCAACAAAAGAATCTGATATCGATAGTGTTTGCACATGGTGGAAGTGCTATTGCAGAGCGTTCTGATCATTTTTGAAATGGGGAGGAGTGGGCACCCGTTTATGAGCGCAAACATCTGTTATTAGTGAGTTAATTATTCCGTCTGCTCCTGGCCAACAGCGATCAATTTAGCACACAGGCCCCAATTCCAGCTTAGGCCGACGAGCAGCGGTTAGTTGGTCGGGCTTGGCAGCAAATCGGCCTTTGCGGCCGTTGATGCCACTGGGCTAGTATGGCTGCTACCCGCCAGAAGCAGACATTGACCGCGGGGACAATTAGTCTGTATAGATTTCAGGGTAAGTGAGGAACGGAATGATGAACCTGCTATCAATTGCCAGCCATAAATCCAAATACAGCAGTGGCTTCTACCCGACCTTTGCCATTGACGGGGTACCTCTGGAGGTTTGGCTGCCCAGGCAGAACCCAGCTGCTGAGTTCCACCTCATAGCAGCCCACTCAGGCTTGCACAGTGATGAGGATAACTCGTTGATATGGAATCGGATATATTCCACTGCGCCTGGTTGGAAGACTTTGGTGCCCCTACTTGTCTGCCCTGATGACCTAGATTTGACCTGCACAGTTATTGTCGCAGAGCAGTGCGCCCTGGTCTGGCCCGGCCTCAACGGACACCGGGTTAAGCACTGAGTGCTGAATTACGCAGCTCGAATTCCGCCGGGGTCAGATACCCCAGCGTCGAATGGCGGCGATGATGGTTGTAAAACCGGATGTAATCGAACACATCC
>NZ_JARLJK010000130.1:0-2409 GCF_031291215.1 Silvimonas sp. | reverse complement strand
TTGTACAACGTGGAGAAAGGAACAGCTCGAGATATAGCTCGTCATCTCACATCGTTTGGTCTGCGGCAGTTTGTTCACTGTTGACATCACTCGAGAGCTGACATGGGTAGTTGCGTTCATGTACAGTGACGGCCAGACATCTGTCATGGACCCGACGCTCGTAGAACCGTTGACGAAGAATGGCGTGGCTGCTGGATGTGGCAGCATGTATAGAGGATCGCGGTGTAGAAGTCAACCTCGGCAGAAGTTGAGACCGGTTTGGAAATACTTCTCACCAAGAGGGAGTGCCCAGTTCTAACTTTGTCGCGTACGGGCTGCACTGTATGCGCGTGGAAGTTCGTGCTACCCCGAAGACTGTGACGCCTCTTGAAGCGTTGCTCCAATATGACGCTTGATGCACCGCATGCCGCTGCGCGGCTTCAGCAACGATGGTTGAACTCCTTTCAGATCATTAAGGGCTGCAACCTGATGCGGCGATTATGCGGCGATTGCGGCGATTGCGGCGAGTGCGGCGATTGCGGCGAGTGCGGCGATTGCGGCGATTGCGGCGATTGCGGCGAGTGCGGCGATTGCGGCGACTGAATTTTGGTCTGCTTGGTCATGGTGATCATCATTACCTTATGCGTATGCACGCGCGACGTCAGGCTCGAGGCGCGACAGCACAGAGTGAGAGTGACCACAAGTCAAAGTGAGCAATGCCTGCATGTATGCGAAGTCACGAACGTGACATCCCTGCGAGCGCGATTCCAAGATTTGCGAAAGTGCAATGCACACAATGAGCAGTCAAGAGCATAGAGGATAAGTGCGTCACCTGTTGGCGTCAGTCAGGCACACATCATCCTGCATCTCGCCTAGCTCTCCTGCGATCCTCTGCTAAATACTGTGAAATGCGGAACACCTCGATTCATCCACCGATCCCAGCAATCTAGAATCTAGCCGAGGCTGCTGAAAAGGCGTGAGGTCCATCTTCGCTCTGATACATGTGACATACAGATTGTCGTCACAGATGGTCGTGGATTTCTTCTACTACGCAAAGTACCCGCACACGTCGTGTTGCCAGCATGCGAACGTATATGCTGAAGAGGTGCATCGCCAAGCTCGAGTCTGCTAGCGCACTCATCCTTCCAGGAACGGTGCGGGCGATTTAGCTGATCAACACGTAGAGAATCGTGGTGGCATATCGTCGCGCAGACGCAACTGTGGGAAGCCGACAAGCCATGCGTCTTGTGTTTCGGAACGCGCCGGCCTGTGTCACCTGTGAGCATGGTGCAATAGTGGTGTCGGCCTCACATCGAATCGATGCGTTGTCGCGGCAGTCGGACAGTCCTGCGGCGGTGGTGCTGTCACCACCTCTTTTCCACATTTCATTGCCTCACATTGCTCGGTGAATGGCTGGTCGAAAGTGAGCGGCCTCGGCAGAAGTTGAAATTGTTTGGAAGGTACCTCTCACCCAATGTGTGACAGGCGGCAGATCTCTGATCTGGCGGCCGTGTCGGGTTGAATACTACGCGGTTGTATGTACTCGGGTTCTCGATGCTTTGAGAAGTGACCGCTGCTCGGCTCGGCGCGCTAGGCCCAGCCGGGCAACGGTCCGACTCGGCTAGCCGTTTGGCCGCGTCACACGCCGACCAAACGATGCAAGCAATGCTTATGCGAGCGGCAAGCAGAAGAAGTCGGGAGACAGGATACAATCCTGTCCCACTCTTTTCCTCGTGTCGTACATTCTTGTCTTCTTCGTGTTCCTATCGTGACGCCTGTCACACAATGTCAAAGCGGCTCGCCAGCTCCGACTTTGTCACCCAGCCATCTTCATGACATAGGAAACAATGAAATTCAGATGACGACGGGTGTGCACTTTCACGGACCGTCAAGGTACGAATGATTTTGTTTACCACCTGTTTCAAGCTTGCACGCTGCGCGTGCCTCATTCGAGTCGCCACCATATGTTTGGCGACGATTGCACTTCTAACACCAGCTGAGAGCAGGACGACAGCAACACTGACACACTGAATGGTGCAACGATCCTCGTGAGGCTACTCCGCCTGCGACATCTACTTAACGTACATCAGTGCACCTTCGGGCCTCACAGCACAGCACCATGATTCTGAAGTTTCCTGGTAGAGGATCGACTGGCTCAGTCATAAGTGTCAACGCGCCAAGCACCCCGTCCGGACTAAGAAGTGACGCTAACAGCCTCGAGCGGAGTCGCGATGCACGCGGTTGATGTCTCGTCCTATGCCGGACCGAAACTGCTGCGATCCTCTACTGTTGTACAACGTGGAGAAAGGAACAGCTCGAGATATAGCTCGTCATCTCACATCGTTTGGTCTGCGGCAGTTTGTTCACTGTTGACATCACTCGAGAGCTGACATGGGTAGTTGCGTTCATGTACAGTGACGGCCAGACATC
>NZ_JARLJK010000129.1:0-1709 GCF_031291215.1 Silvimonas sp. | reverse complement strand
TATGGCCGCCTCGCCATCCTGAGCCAATGGCGCGCCACCCCGCGCATCGCGATCAAGGTCCACCGCAGCGCCTTTACCCCCCCGCCCAAAGTGATGTCGGCCATCGTCCACGTCACCCCGGCGGCCATGCCCGAAGGCGTCCCCCCCCGCACGCTCGAACGCCTGACCGAAGCCGCCTTCGGCCAGCGCCGCAAGATGCTCCGCCAGTCGCTCAAAGGCCTGCCCGGCGCCCTGCCCGCACTCGAAGCGCTCGGCATCGACGCCTCCCGCCGCGCAGAAACGCTCGACATCGCGGAGTTCGTGGCGATTGCCAAGGTTATGAGCGAGAAGTAAGGTGGCAATTGCCTCCGATTCTGGGTATCCAGCATATATGCCAGAAAGAAGCCCTGAGGAAATTCTAGCTACGATAGCTGAATCTGCCCGAAACGTTAAGTTCGGCAGGGGAATCGTATCAAAAACTGGCTATGTTGCGGGTGGAATTGTTGCCGTTTGGCTTACAATCACCTTACGGCTCGGCCCCGACCTTCAAGCCGATGCTGTCCTGATGATCGCAGGAGCTTTAGTTACCGCGTTTGGTGTCTGGTTCGTGCAATCAACGCTGCGATTCGCAGAGAAAAATCCAGCTCAGGCCCTACTTGACGGAGCAGAACTCGTCGAATGGCGGCGTATGGAAATGGCCGCTATGGGCGTTTCCGCGCCACAAGATGACAGTTCTGCAGCGCTAACGCAGTCAGCCAAGTTTATCGGAAGCAGTGATGCTTAATCACTATGTGTTGATGATAAACCCAAGAGGTGAAATGGCCTCTAACGAGACCATAGAGGGCGCACTTTATCAAGTCGCCAAAGACTGGCTTCGCTTTGCACGAGGTCAATATTTAATCGCCGCCGAAGGTGGTCCGGAACCAATATTCGAGGCTGTTCGCAAGTCCATAAAGTTAAATGATGATGTAGTTGTAATCGAAATAAACCTAAGCAACCGCATGGGCTGGGCATCAAATCTAGCAATAAACTGGATAAAGAAGTATGCCCCGTAAATAAAATACGAAATTATTAGTAAATTTTTGAAATATTTTATATATATTATTTATATAAATCACCGTTTTTTGCGCACAATTTATCTTATTGGAATTTTCCATGCACGGTTTTTTGAGCGACTGGGCGCACACACGCCACTAAAACCCCATTGCAATCACCCCACGCAATGACTAAATTTAGTCTGAATTCAGTTAAAAAGCGAAGCCCATGCGTCTATCCACACAGATCAAGCCGATCAGTTTTCTCAAGGCCAATGCGGCTGACGTGCTGCACGATCTTGCGCAGGGCGGCGCACCGATGGTGATCACCCAGAACGGCGAAGCCAAGGCCGTGATTCAGGATATTGCTGCGTTCGAACAGACGCAGGAAACGCTGGCACTGCTCAAGGTGCTGGCACTGGGAGCCCAGGATATTGCGGCAAGCAGGACCGAGTCGGCGCGCGATGTCCTGGCCCGCTTGAAGGCGAAGCTTTCGGCGCGGACATGAGCGATGTCCATTATGCCGTCGAAATGACCGCCGGAGCGGCGCGCGACCTTGAACATATTGTCGACCATCTCGCCGCGCTGCGCGGGGCCGATGACGCGGCGGTGCTGCTCGATGCATTTCTCGAATCGATCGCGACGCTGGAACGATTTGCGTTGCGTGGCGCCGTGCCGCAGGAACTCGACGCGCTG
>NZ_JARLJK010000025.1:0-1548 GCF_031291215.1 Silvimonas sp. | reverse complement strand
GTCCTATGGCGGAGAGATTTTGCCGTTTAGGGTTGAGCGTAGAAGGATGTTATGTCGACTTTGTACCCCTCCCCGGCTGAGACCGCAGCGGCCAAACCGAAGAAAACACTGGTGCGCAGGATTGCGCCTGACCGCTCGCAGCAGGTGCGGCGGGCAGTGCAGTTCGCTTTTCTGCTGCTGAATGCTGTTATTGGCGTGCAGTTTATTTTATGGGTTCGGTACTTTGAGAGCCTGGGCAGTTCGCATTATTTCGGCCGGCCAGCGGGCGTGGATGGGTGGTTGCCGATCGCGGGGTTGATGAACCTTCGGTACTTTCTCGCCACGCGGCAGATTCCGGCGATTCATCCGTCGGCGATGGTTCTTGTTTGCGTATTTCTGCTGGCGAGCTTGGTGGTGAAGAAGGCGTTCTGCTCGTGGCTTTGCCCGGTGGGGACGGTCTCGGAATATCTGTGGAAGCTGGGGCGCAAGCTGTTTCGGCGGAACGTGGCGGTGCCGAAGTGGCTGGATGTGGCACTGCGCAGCCTGAAATATATTCTGCTGGCTTTCTTTCTCTACATTGTTTTCACCATGCCGGTGCAGGATCTTGGCGATTTTCTGGCGTCGCCGTTCGGCATTGTGGCCGATGTGAAGATGCTGAACTTCTTCCGCTACCTGGGCACGGTGGGGATCATCGTGATTGCGGCTTTTGTTGTGTTGTCGGTATTCATTCAGAATTTCTGGTGCAGGTTTCTTTGCCCTTACGGCGCACTGATGGGGATCGTGTCGGCTCTGAGCCCGGTGAAGATTCGGCGCGACGCAGAGGCTTGCATTGATTGCGGCAAATGCAATAAGGCGTGCCCTTCACATCTGCCGGTGGACATGCTGGTGCAGGTGCGGTCTGTTGAGTGCACGGGATGCATGGAGTGCATTGCGGTGTGTCCGGCGGAGAACGCGCTGCAGATGGCGCTGCCGCCTCGGACGGCGGGAGAGACTAGAGCTGCACGTTGGCGGAGCCGCACACTGAAGCCGCAGATGGTTGCCGTGGTGCTGGCGGTGGTGTTCTTTGGTTTGATAGGCGCGGCACGGCTAACCGGACACTGGCAGACCAATATCTCTCGCGATATTTATATGCAGCTTGTGCCTAACGCCGAGAACTTCGATCACTAGGCTGGCTACGGACACATGATTATGGCCGCTGGCGGCAGATTTGTTTTTCCCAAGTGACTAAAGTCGCTGTAGCGCAGACGCAGTCCGCCTAAGGTGAGTTCAGGAGATCATTATGACTAACCTTACACAGACCGTTCGCGAGATCGCACTTGAGCAACCTCACTCTATTCGCGTCTTCGAGCGTTTCGGGATTGACTACTGCTGCGGCGGGCGCATGCCACTGGCCGAAGCGTGCGCCGGCAAGAAGATTGCGATTGACGAAGTTGTGGCGGCACTTGAATCTGCTGCAAACAGCACGGCGGCTTTGCCGGTCGACTGGTCGAAGGCTTCACTGGGAAAACTGATTGAGCATATTGTTTCTACTCATCATGCGTACGTGAAGAATGAACTGCCGCGGCTGGC
>NZ_JARLJK010000128.1:0-6578 GCF_031291215.1 Silvimonas sp. | reverse complement strand
GTGTGTGTGTGTGTGTGTGTGTGTGTGTGTGTGTGTGTGTGTGTGTGTGTGCCAGTGTGTTTGAGTGAACGGCCTGTGCATCCTTGCCTGAATGTCTGTATGTGGATGTGTGCATTGTGTCTGCCGCAGAGTACTATGAGATAGGGGGCCGCGCGGAGGACGCGTGGCTGCTTGCGTTGCCCCTCAACGGGGGCTGTGTTGTCAATAACCCTGACGTCATCACAAGATTCTTCTCACAGCCTGCACTCGCTCAGGAGTTGCAAAGAGACGCCCGTGCTCGCACCGCCCTTCGAACCACGTATGTGTTTGTGATGTGATTGCTGCGTACTTCTGCCGGGTCTGTGTGAGTGCACGCGTGTGTGCATTGCGCATGTTGGTCTTACCTGTGCTTGTGGCGCAGGTTGCTGGTGGCTGGGGCGGCATTTCTGTTTCGGTTACTACTTCGGTGAGCAATATTTTACATTGTAATGAAGGCTAGCATACAGCTCAAGGGCAGGGGATACAGCAAAAAACACATGCGCGTGAGCACACCCACACGCTCACACACTCAGGCTTGCCAATACACAAGACAAACACACATCACAAACTGGCAATCACACTGCACCCGGGCCGCACAGTGCCTCTCTTACTGGTACACACACTGGCAGCCATTGGCGCAGGACCAGTGAATGAGCACAGTCGCGAAGTGCATTGGTGAAGTCCAGCAGGCTGGCGAGAAAGTGGCAAATTCGCAGGCATCAGTGGACGAGATGGATTGAAGCAGGGCTGCGTGACTGTGTACACTGAGATGATACTTCCTCCGCTCGCTCCCCTCGGGGCAAACGATGCGGAATGAGACCAACGTGGGCGCAACCCAGGTGGGGTTGGACCGCACATCGCTCAGGCTGGCGCGCATGGTGGAGGCAGCCAATGCCTTGGGGCTGGAGCCTGACAGCTTTACCCGCATCGGCGTCCTCAAGTTTGACGACACAGATGTGAAGGAAGGCCTCACCCGCAACGTGACTCAGGGCACGCTGGGCGGGATTGCAACAGACTTGGATGCCACCGGGCCGCTAGTGGAGGACGAGGGCGTGGCTGACATGTTGGCTGACTCTGTTTGCCAGTGGTACTGGACATCGCTGGACGGCAAGTTCTCTTCCCCATTGGGCACTACCACGCCAAGACCACAGACTAGAACAGAATCCATAAAAACCTTGGTGGCTGCTGGAGGCGGTGACCCACCTGGACTAGAACGGCCGGGGTTCCGCACGTGCCAGTGGGGCGGGTTCATACCTCGGCGGCGGGATCCAGCGCAGCCGCATGCAAGCATGCGGTGAGCCAAGGAGCTGGGATGGCGTCATGCCCAACGTGAGTGGTGGAGGCGCCGGTGCTTGTGTCACCCGAGCCACTGGCACACCAACGCAAGGACGCCGGTAGGGACTCCGAGTCGGAGGAACGGGAGGACTTCTCTATGCCGCACCCCTGTGAGGCAGGGACTCGTCTGTTCTTCAAGTTCCTTCCCGACATTGAACACCTCCTTAAGTCCCTCCGCAACAACCTCAGGCTCGAAGGCTGCCACCGTGACCTCCGAGTCTCCGGTGACGCACATAAGGACCCGGCGCGTCGGATGTCGTACGGAACGCGGTGGGCAACAACTGGAAAGTGGGAGTTCTTCCCCGTACTCTGGCAACACTGGCACGACCTCCTGAAGTTCGACTTGAAATTCCATCCGTCCCCACGCACAGCGCCGAAGCTGTCCAAAGAAGCAGTGGACTTAGATTCCCGGTACGCACACACGCACACACGCACACACACACTCTCACCCATGCACGCACAAAGTGCTACGACACAGGATGCACACGCACCCACGTGCACTGTGTACACGCACGCACATACACAGAACACGCACACTCAACCCCTCTAACTCCGCACACGCACATACAATTCACACCAGCACTTACTGATTCGGTGTGGGCGCAGGGGCAAGATGAAGATGTCGCTGTTAACGACGTGATGAACACGCCAACGTGCTTGCGCTTGAAGTGCATGTACGAGGCGCAGCACACCCGGTGCGAGCCAGAGGATGACTCGGACCCCACCGTCCAACCGGATTTTTACTACAAGCGCCACATCACCAACCCAAGGGGACTCTGCGAATACTACACACGAGACATTTGCTACATCGCCCAGTACAGTATTTTCGCACTCGGCGGGGCAGCTTACGTGGCATATTTGACGACCCCGACGATCCTCAGGCTGCCCTCCTTGAGTTGGAGAAGATATACTCTGAGTGGATGGAGATGCCAGTGGATGCGGCGTGGAAACAGCACGTGTCCGCTGGCTGGGAGCCCGCCTGCCTACGCCACCAAACGGTTGAAGGTGGACTCGGAAGGCTTCGCCTCTCAGACGATGGACACCTATCACAACTTCAAAGGCGCCCTTCGCAGTCTTGTCAACCAGTGCGCACAACAGCTCCGAGTCCGAGTCCCTGACGCGGGGAGATCGGGCAGGTGCAAATTCCGAGTCAGCGTGAAGACACCATCGCATCAGCGGTTGGAGGGGCTGTTCGGCGCCATCAAGACCCAGGGACCACAGCGCAAGATGACACTGGGAGAGCACAGCTTCATCCTTGGCCAGTTGCAGCATTTGGTGATGGCCAGGGCAGTCGTCTAGGCGGCAAGGGTAAGGAGGAGGAGGCGGGGGATGCAGTGCGGTCGCCCCAGAGAATGCTGCGAGAACTTGAAGACGCCGAAGTTGATCGATCCATGGGCAGCGCGGGGCATGCTCAATCCCTTCAATCCTGCGTGTGCGGCCGCGCTGGACATGCCAGTGGAAGGCGAAGATGCTGCACCGGCCCCATCAGCCACCAAGCGGCACAAGGACGCAGCCGCCCTCAGGCTCCTGTTGGCACTGCGGAAGGCAAACATCAACACAGGCCAGCCAAGTGGGCGCACAGCAGCGGACATGGAGGCACTGCTGGCGCTGGTTGTGTGCACGGAAGACACGCGGAGGCCAACCGAGCCTTTGCCCACTTCAAGTTCCTGTTCCCGCCAAGGGACACGGTTATACCAGGCTTGGAAACACTTGGCGGGATTGCGCTCTGGAGTACCAGCGTTACTGCATTGACAGCTTCGTGCTGCAGAAGGAGGCGCGATGGAGGCGGCACTTCCCCAAGCTACGTTGTGATCGTGTGCGCATCTCGTTAAAGAGAGCTTTATTTGAGGAGGCCTTAAACGCCCAAGATAGGGGACCCAGCCATAAACGAAAAGGGACAAACATGCAAAACACGAACAAAAGAAACCCCACACAGCCATGTAGAAGCACCCGCCAGCGACAACTACACAACTGTATCAGGGCCGGGGGGAGGAAGAGGGAGAGAGAGGGGAAGGGAGAGCAAGAAACGGGAGCCAGAGAGAGAGAGAGGCAGAGAGAGAGAGAGAGAGAGAGAGAGACACACACACACACACCGACACACACAACATCCAAGCCAGTGAGCCTCCGCCTCTGAGAGCCACTGACACCGAGTGCCAGTGGGAGACGTGCCACAATGATCCACTGCTGTGGTAGCCATGACATCAACTCCGGGATTGCCAAACACCAGGTCACCATCCGGGCCCACATCAGAACCGCCGCTGTGGCCACATGGACAGCAAGGTGCGCTGGCCGCCGCTGATGGCAAGGTTGACAGCCGCAATCAATGACAACGACCACCAATGCCGCCAGGGCGTCCACGGCTGCAGCACTGGCGTGCCAGCTGCTACTGAAACAGCCACAATCAACGACAATGACCATCAATGCCACTGAGGCGGCTGCCAACAATGACAGCAGGGAGTGCCAGCCGCCACTGACACAGCCGTGACAATGACAATGCCTAGCACCGCCATTGCGTCCACCTTGACAGCACAGCGAGGCCATAGCCACTAACGCAGCCGCAATGACGACAGCCACCACCCCATGCCGCCACTACGTTCACACGGATAGCAAGGAGTGCCGGCTGCCACTGACACAGCCGTGACAATGACAATGCCTACTAGCACCGCCATTGCGTCCACATTGACAGCACAGCGAGGCCATAGCCACTGACACAGCCGCAGCGCTGACAACCACCACCCCATGCTGCCACTGCGTTCACAAGGACAGCAAGGAGTGCCGGCCGCCACTGACACAGCGGCGTGACGATGACAACGACCACCGACATGAACTGGGTTCACGTGGACAGCAAGGAGCGCCAGCCGCCACTGAAACAGCCACAATCAACGACAACGACCAACAATGCCACCGCTGCGGCCACATTGACAGCATGGAACGTCCATGCCACTGAGGCGGCTGCCAACAACTTGAATGACAACAGCCACCAACGCCGCCACTGCGTCCACATGGGCTGCAACGGGCGCCAGCCGCCACTGGCACTGACACAGCCGCGACAATGACAGTGCCTACTAGCGCTGCCACTGCGTCCACACTGACAACATGGCAAGCACGATGCCGCTGACATAGATGCAACGATGACAACAACCGCCCCACGCCGCCTCTGCTTTCACACAGACAGCAAGGAGCGCCAGCCGCCACTGACACAGCCGCAGTGATGACAGTGACCACCAGTACCGTCAATGAGGCCACGTGGACAGCAAGGAGTGCCAGCCACTACCGCCGCAATGGCAGCGACCACCAGTGCCCCCTCGACCAGGACCACAATGACTCGGATGACAGCAAGCAGCACCAAGGTCATGAACCATCGCCACAGCAGCAGCAAAGGCGAACACCATAGCTTCCAACCGCGCCAATCATCACAGCAGGGCGGACGCCGCTGATGCAGCCACAACGACGACAACACCGGCCCATCCTGATGCCGCCACACTGTGACAACGTCAACAGAATGACAGCATTGATGCCACTGACGCAGCCACGATCAATGACAGTGACCACCAGCGCCACCTCGACCAAGACAACAGCAGCAACGACAACAACCAGCACCAACGCCATCAGCCATCACCACAGCTGCAGGCAATGACAACCACAGCCACCTCAACTGTGCAGACAATGACGACCAACACACACACCCGCTCCAGTACCAGCCTCCATATCAGCAGCCCCGACCACAGCCACAACGCAGAGAGCGGCGGCGACCGGGGCAGCACCTGAGCCCCATTCCCATCAGTGACGGAGTTTAATCGCCACCACGCCCACCGGCAGCACCCAGCCCAGCCCCAGCACCAGCATGATATCGTCACAAACACTACAACCACGCTGACGATCGCCACAACAGGTGCAGCCACGCACTCGGACATGACCCGGCACGCCATCACCATATGAGGGCCTGGCCACTGGCAGCAAGCCAGCGCAGCGACCATGCTCCCATCCCAGGCGAACCACCGCTTGGAAGGTCATATTGCATGCACGACACACGCCCACGACAAAGGCGCTGCCCGGCTGGGGACACCTGCCAAGGATCAACCACGATCAGGGAGTGGGGACGCCAGCCACCTCGGCCCCTGGACACCACACAGCACCGTGACAGCACACCCACCAGCTCATGACCCATTGCCTCCCGCAAGCCACAGGCCCACACACTGAGCCTGGCATGATGGGATGGCACACCTGGCCCTGCAGCCCCAAGGCCACCCCGCCACATGTCCCACACCACTCATCACTACATATACACACAGCAAGCGCAGACCAGAGCCGCTGCACCGGCCCAGACCATGGCCGAGGCAAGACCGAAACGCGCCGGGACACACACCCCAAAACATTCCGGGCAAACTGGCCACGCTGTCCCATGCCCGCACACGCGCCTCCCGCACAGCCTGACCCCGCGCCCGCCCTGACTCCTGCAACGCACAGGCCCCTCTGCGCCACACCATTGCTTCACCCTCGCACCGGCACACCCTCCGCACACGCCGCATCACGACACCGCCGCCACATCCCGCCCCCTGCCCGCAGCTGCCAGACACCCTCTCAACGCCCACGAAACACCACACGCTCCCTACACACTTCACTCTCGCCAACACTCGCCCTCACACTCCACACCGCCCCACAGCTCCAGCGAACACTCCATCACCAACTCGACCCAGAACGAGTTGAGCCCCTGCACCCTCACACCCCTCCACCCCTCCCCCACGCGCCGCCACCCCCACGCGCACCGGGAGACCACCACCACAGCCCGCCCACTGCAGCAGCGGCCAGACACACAACACCACCACTCAGCCTCACCCTCACACGCCACACCGCCAACACCCTCAACCAACACAAGAGCCGTCACCACAACACATCCCCCGCACCGCCAACTCGATCAGCCCACCGAGTTGAACCACCACCACTACTCCCGCCACACACCCCCACCCCCGACGCACCCTCCCATCCACTGCAGCCCCCAAACCAATCCCCCCACAACACCACACACCCACCAACACATTCCAACCTCTCTCCATCACTCAGCCTCACACTCCACACCGCCAACACCCTCAACCAACACAGGAGCCATCACCACAACACAGCCCCTGCGCAGCCAACTCGATCAGCCCACCGAGTTGAACCACCACCACTACTCCCGCCACACACCCCCACACACCCCCACCCCCATGCATCCTTGGTTATGTGGT
>NZ_JARLJK010000127.1:0-1177 GCF_031291215.1 Silvimonas sp. | reverse complement strand
GTCGACAAGATGCGCTCGATTATCCAATGCCAGAAACCCGAAGTGATTCAGAGCCATTTCGGGATCGGGCTGAACACCTGGGTAAAGCTGCGTGAAGGCAAGGCTATCCGTCATTCGGTGGCCGTGCGCTTGCTGCAGCGCTTGCAAAAGGAGGAATTGATTTGAACCGTGCCCGTTTTCCGGCAGGACATCCGCGCAATGCGCATGCCGGAAACGGGCGGCGCTAGGCGGCGGATCGCCCGGGCAAGGGCGGCAGACAGAAAAACAGGGATCACAAAAAGACGCTGTCGCATCAAACTTGCGGCCATCGCGTGTATGCATGGGGCGGTTCAGCGCGGTTTGGTGTTGAAACGGCAACGTTTGCAGTGCACACAATCCCGGCGGTTGCCAGGGTCGCCGTTGGTGACGGCCCGGGATTGAACGGGGTCGAATACAAAAGAATGGGATATGCCGGATCGGGGCAGGCGCTTGTTCGCCAAGCCCCCATATCGCGTTTGAAGCGCAGGCGTCGGTTGCAGATCGCAATCCGACCATGACGCACTGTGATCGCAATCCCGGCAAAATGTCCCGTTTGCGCAGGTCGCTCGCTTGTGAGAAGCGCCGCGCGCGCGCAGGGCTTCCCCGTGCTGCCACGTTGCATGCTTTGCCCGGCTTTCTTGCCCCCGGCTCTCTTGCCCCCGGCTCTTTTGCCGAAGCGGCGCACGGTCCTGATGGGATGAACGGCACCAATGGGAAAGACGGCTGGGGTGCGCCCGCGAAAGAAGTCACGCTCAGCACTTTGCAGCGCGAAAGGGATGCCGCCGAAGCGGCCAGTGCCGCCAAAAGCCGCTATCTCGCCAATGTCAGCCACGAGATCCGTTCGCCGCTCAACGCCATTTACGGCTATGCCCAACTGCTTGAGCGCGGCTCGGCGATCGATACGGTCGAAGCCGCGCGCGTGATCCGGCGCAGCGCGGAGCATTTGAACGATCTGGTCGAGGGTCTGCTCGACATCTCGCTGGTCGAAAACGCAATCAAGCGCGTATCGACCGACACGGTGCGGCTGGCGTCGTTCATCGCTCAGGTGGGCCGCATGTTCCGCCCCGCAGCCGAAGCCAAAGGGCTGACATTTCGCACGGAAATCATCGGACGGCTGCCCGATTATGTCCGCGCCGACCAGAAACGTCTGCGCCAGGCG
>NZ_JARLJK010000126.1:0-4025 GCF_031291215.1 Silvimonas sp. | reverse complement strand
GGTGGACCCGAACTGGGATGAGATGGAGCTGGCAAGGGACTACGCACACATGTGTGAGACTGTGATGCAGCATTTCTGCGGCAAGACGTGCCAGATGAAGTCCAACGGCGTGGTGGTTCCTGGGTGCCGCTTTAAGTGTCCGTGGGAGAAGCGGGCAGTGACGGTGGTGGGGACGTCTCCCAGTGTCTCAAATGGGCGCCGCTTGAAAGTGTGGCCGAAACGTAATCATGAGCGGATGTCATCCACCATTCCTTTTGTGACGCAGTACTGGAGGGCAAACAACAACTTTGCGTTGCTGGAATCCATCTACGGCGCCAAGGAGTACATTGCCAAGTATGTCACCAAGGCCGAGGTATTCACAAGTGCGGTGCAGGAGACCATTGCAAGTGCAGTGAAGGAGGTGTACCGTGTGGGGGACGACAACAACGAGGTGGGCAAGCGTCTCGTGCGGCAGCTGTTCATTCGCACTGGTACTGCCAAGCGGGACGTGGGGAAGATGGAAGCGGTGTGGGACCTTGTTGGCGGGCCGCTGTACCGCACCAACGTCTCCGTTCAGGGCATCAACCTCCGTGGACGTGCAGTGTGGGCACGCATCGAAGCAGAACACATTTCGGGGGCTGGCGCCGCCAGAGCAGCCTCTCGGGGCAATGCGCGGCAGCCAGGTGATCTTGGAGATGGTGACGGGGCGTATGGTGATCTCCCCGATGCGGCTGATGCTGAGAGTGGCAGGACAATGGGCGTGTACAAGGACCTCATGGACTACTACAGGGAGCGGGAGGGTGGTGACCACAGCAACCTGTTGCAGTTTGGGCAGAGAATGGTGGTGAAGGCAGGCCAGTTGACAGCGTGGGAGCCCACGCCCCAGTACCCACACCGCGTTGTACGATTCTCGCCCCAGGGCTGGTTTCGGGACGGGGATGAGGCCAAGCAGGCAGAGTACTGCATGTACAAGCTTGTGCAGTTCCGGACGTGGTGGGGAAGCCCTGACACCGCATGGATGACACAGCAGCAGCTGCTGGCGAAGGGGAGGGGCGAGGAGGTGGTGCCTGACAAAGACACCATCGCACTGTGGCACGCATTCTTGGCCTCCCACGCCATGGACCAGTGGCGTGATGCTTTTCAGGACAACGAGCTCCTTGATGATGACGGCGCAGATGCGGAGAGTGAGGAGGAGGTGGAGGACGCATTGGGTGCGGGTGAGTTTTTTGCAGCGCTGGAGGCGGAGCTGGAGGCGGTGCTCCCACACTGTGACCGTGCTGAACACTTGAGACTTGCGGGGGGAACGCAGGCAGTGGACCAGGCGCTGGCACACTGGCCCCATGTGCACAAACCCGCAGTGCCGCCTGCCCTCACCTTTCCTGAGGCCAATGTGGGCAGCCTGTCGGAGGACCAGCGGCTGTGGTTCAACATGGTGCTGCAGATTGTCAGGAGCATGGGTGATGCGGCAGCAGGCCCGCCTCCCAAGATGGTGTTGTACGGTGGTGGGGGGTGCGGAAAGTCAGAGGTGCTCAAGTGTCTCAAGAATGTGTGTGGGGCGGCAGTGGCCCTGTGTGCCACCACGGCCAAGGCGGGCCATGGGCTGAAGTCGACAACGTATCACTCCTTGTTGGGCATTGGGGGGGACACGGGTGGGGGCGTGGGCAAGGACCCCGCAAAGTTCATTGAAGCCTTTGCCCCGGTTCGTGTCCTTGTGGTGGACGAGTTTTCGATGATGGGGTGCCGGGCCTTTGACAAGTTTGCCGCCCGCTGTCGTGTTGTGAAGCCGGGCCCGGGCATGTTTGGTGGGCTTGCCGTGGTGCTGTGTGGCGACCTGGGCCAGCTGGAATGTGTGCGGGAGTGGCCCTTGTTTATGCGGCCAGAGAAGACGATGCCGGCATTCCACACTCGCTCTGAGGAATTCTTTCAGTCCACCCTTCGAGGCCATGAGTTGTTCAAGTCGTTTACCAACGTGATGTGGCTGAAGCGGAGCTTCCGGCAGGCGGATCCCGCGTTTGTGGCGGCGCTGAATCACTTGCGGGATGGAGGCATCACTCACGAGGACTACACACTGCTACGGCAGCGTGTTGTGGGCCCAGTGCCCGGGTCCGAGTCTACTGTAACGCCAGAGCAGGTTGCTGCGGTGAACACATTTGGGCCAGGCGTGCGCTGGGCTGCAACGACAGTTGCTGCCGTGTCCGAGGGGAACCAAGCCTACTTGCGCATGCACATGTCACTTGTGCCAGTAGGCGAGGAAGGGGATGGCGTTGCGGTTGGTGGCATCACTGTCATGCGGGCAAGT
Source organism: Silvimonas sp. (assembly GCF_031291215.1). NCBI lineage: Bacteria > Pseudomonadati > Pseudomonadota > Betaproteobacteria > Neisseriales > Chitinibacteraceae > Silvimonas > Silvimonas sp. The sequence continues at coordinate 1,747 of NZ_JARLJK010000126.1, read as the reverse complement.
GAGTCAAAGTACAGCGCCTCCCTCCCGGCAAAGTCCTTCAAGGGTGTCTCCTCCATGCTCGCCCTTGCGCAGGGGCTGCGGGTAATGCTGCGGTGCAATCTGTGCATCCAGTTTGGCCTTGTGAATGGTGCCGTGGGTGTTGCTGTGCTTCTGGTGTACGAGGAGGCGGACGCCTGCTTGGATGCGGCTGCTCTGGCGGAATCCACGGCGCTGCCCAGGGCGGTGTACACGTACTTCCCTGGCTACACGGGCCCTGCGTTCCCAGGCATCCCTAGGGGAGGCGAGCTGGAGGATGCGCTTGTGGCACGTTTCCCGGAGGCTTGTGCGGAAGACCTAATGAGCAAGCTTGTGCCAATTCAACCCATGCAATTGTGGGCTGATCGGGCTGGTGGGGGCGGGGGCGGCAGGAGCAAAGGCGGCACCGCACGTGGTGGCGGAGGACGGGGCGCTCCGGTGATGCGCACCCAGGTGCCCTTCGTTCTTGCTGCCTCTGGTACTGCCCATTCTTTTCAAGGGGACACAATCCCCGTAGGCCACACCCTCGCCATCAACATTGGCGCAACCGAGTTCACTCCAGGGCTGGCGTATGTCCTGTTCAGCAGAGTGCGGGCCCTTGAGCAGCTTGTTGTGCAGGCGGACTTTACGCTTGCCCGGCTGCGAGCTGCTCATAAGTTTGTGTCTCACAAGACGCGTCTGCGCATGGAGAGGAACGTCTATGGCAGCCGGCATGACAAGACAAAGGAATGCCTGCTTGCTGGCCGTATTCCTCCTGTGGTTGAAGATGGCAGCAGCGACTGGGTGGAGGTGGACATCCCAGCAGAGGTCACGCCTGAGTTGCCGAAAGGAGTGGTGCGGTACCAGTGCCGCTTGTGCCGCCATGCGCCGTACAAATTGCGCACATGGTTCGTGCAGCACCTTCGCGCTGTGCATGCTCAGGGCGATGGGGATGCGAAGGCTGCTGCTGTTGCAGAGGAGGCTGTGTGTCGAGGGGAACTTGGCCTGGCGCCTGCCGCACTGGCAGTTGCTGGTGCGCCGGAGCCAGTTGCGCTTGATGAAGGCATGAACCCGGCAGCAGGCATGCCATTAGACAATGATGGCGGCAGTGACAGTGACTGTGGGATGAACCGTGACGTGGGTGACTCTGATGAGGACTGAAGTTGCATCACGAGATTGTTTGCTGGCGGACCAGTGTCTGTGGCCACATGCTGTTTTCCACTATCATGGCGTTGTGTTTGTTGCCAACAGCTGAGTGTGGTGGGATATGTGTGGGTGCTGCCTTGTGTCCTGCCAGTGAGTTGTGGTGAAAACAGTGTATGTGGTGATTCACTGGCATGTCCGCTGGCTTATCGTGTGTTATGTGCGGGTTTGCTGTTGCTACAGTGATTGTGCTGAATGTCAGTGTGGAGTGCCATGGGTGCCACTGGCAGTGTCGTGCATTTGTGTGCTTGTGCTGTGTGTGTTGCACAAAATTTAATGCTGTTTTCTTTAAGGCTACCCCTGACTGTTTTTCGTAATCTGTCCGTTTGTAGGAATAGCTGTGTTATTCTGTGCAACAAGAATTCATTCAGTGTTGACATGGCCAGTGAAGTTTAACTTTCAGGCCAAGAATGTTGTGCTTCTCATTGTCATTTGCAACTCAGTCATTTCCTCTCTCAGGCCACCTCAGGCCTCCTTCTCCCCTCCTCCCCTTCTCCCTCCTCCCCTTCTCCCTCCTCCCCTTCTCCCTCCTCCCCTTCTCCCTCCTCCC
>NZ_JARLJK010000125.1:0-1212 GCF_031291215.1 Silvimonas sp. | reverse complement strand
GGGCGCGCTCCCGACAGCATTCCCGCGCAAGCCGGGACGCAGACCCCTTGGCCGGGGCGCACGCGCCCGCTCTGCCCATGGCCCGGCCATGCGCACTACAAGGGCCGCGGCTCGCTTGAAGATGCGGCCAACTTTGCCTGTGCCAAGTCGGGTAGTGCAAAGTCCGGGCATGCCGCACAGCGTTGAGCAGCCCTTGCGCGACCGGATCACTGCCGAACTGAAGATGAGGATCGCGGCTGCGCTTGATAGGCATGCCCGGTTTCGTTTCATTGTGCTTGTGCCGAGAATGTGGATCGGCACGAAAGCCGGCACAGCAAAAGCCCGATTTCGTGCGCTTCGGATTCCACGATCTGCGCCATCTTTTCGTCGTTCGCGAACTGCACGCTGTCCACGAAGCTGGCGATCATGTCATCGTGTTCGGGACAGTGCATTCGCTGGAGGCCACACATTCCCGCAAGCCCCTGCTTTTTTCCAAGGCGCCTATGGTGGGATCGCGTGACGGCGGTAGCGCTGCTGCCAGAACCGCACCAAGCCAGGGGGCGCGTCCTTGCGGCCCGTTGGACGGTCGTCCGGTTCTCTTATCGGCGACCTCGACAAAGCTATGCGGTCTGTGCAAGGCGTGAGGCCTCATCATAGCGAATTTCGAGTTGAATGTGAAAGAAGCAAACCCCGTCAAGCTCACTCGGCGGCGCGGGCAGCCCAGCAGAGCCGATGCCAGCCAATGGGTCCTGGCGGCCATGGACATTCTTGCCGCGCATGGTGTCGATGCCTTGCGCGTGGAGCAGTTGGCCAAGTCTTTGGGGGTGACCAAGGGAAGTTTTTATTGGCATTTTCGCGATCGGGATGCCTTTCTAGAGGCAATTCTCGATACTTGGCGCCGCCGAGCTACCTTGCAAATCATTGATAGACTGGAGCAAAGTGGCCAATCTCCGAAGGATCGGCTGGCCGCGTTGTTGAGCTTACCCTATGCTGGTACAAAGGCGGAGCAGGCGGCCTCGGTCGAATTGGCGATCCGCCTCTGGGCCCGCACCGATGCGCGCGCGCAGCGTGCGCTGGCAGAAGTCGATACGTTGCGACTTCGTTATTTCGCCCAATTGTTCGGGGCGATGGGGATGACGGAGCAGGACGCCGGAATCAAGTCAGTGGTGGCTTACAGCTATATGCGCGTGGCGCCGTCATTGCCGGATTACAATGCTGAAACGAGTCTTGTTG
>NZ_JARLJK010000124.1:0-1872 GCF_031291215.1 Silvimonas sp. | reverse complement strand
CCCGAGCAATACTGGATCGAGCAGAACGTGTTTTTCGACAGGATGCCCCGGCTGTCGAAGGCGTTCTGAATGAATGCCTCGATCGAGAACTTGTCGATCGAAGTGCCTGCCGAAAAGTTGAAGGTGGTAAAGCCGCTGGTATCGCCGAGCAGTTGATCGTTCGACACGTCGAGGTCTGACGTGCTGCCCGACTGGTGAAAGATCTGCGCCTGGATGAAGGCTTTGGTGCCGGCGGCGTCAAAGTCATAGCGCGCGGTGGCACTGCCCTTGAAGCGCGGCTGGCGCGGCAGGCGGGTGCCCTTGGCGGCGGCCATGTCGACGCCATAGGTCGAACAACCGGAGCGGATCGACAAGTCTGTGCGCGAAATCAGGTCGCAGAAATTGGATGCCAGTGCAGCATCGTTATAGGCCGCGTTGGCCGACAGGCTCAGTCCGGTAAACGGTTTCCATTCGACATCGCTTTCGATCCCGTAGACGCGCGCATCGCCCGCGTTGACGGTCACCCCGGCGCCCTGATACCCCGGCGGGATCACGACATATTGCACGCCTTTCCACTTTTCATAGTAGATCGCGCCGTTCCAGCGCAGATTGCGGCCAAAGGTCGTTTTCCAGCCTATTTCGAAATTGGTCAGCGTATCGGCCTTGTAGGGCGCAGCATTGGCGAGGCGGTTGCCGCCGCCAGGGCGGAACCCGGTCGAATAGGTGGCATAGACCATCTTGGATGGCTCGAACTGCCAGGTCAGGCTGAGTTTGTGCGTTTCTCCGGTCTGGTGATATTGAGTGTTTGTGTTGATGCAGCTCAGCCGTGAGGGGTGGATGAACTTGCCGTAAAGGGCGGTCGGATCTTCGTTCCAGCAGCCGGGTGTGCCGTTGGACTGCATGGCTTTGGAGCTGTTGTCCGCGCTGCTCCACGTTCCGGCAAAGCCGTAGGTGCCGTTGTCCGACACGAAATAGCGGATGCCGCCGGTTGCCTTGAGTGTGCTGGTCAGATTGACATTGCCTTCGGCAAAGGCTGCGCCGTCCTTGAAGTGGCGATCTTCTTCGACGAGGTAATAGGCATCGGGGGTATAGACCCCGCCCACCGCCGGAGAAAACGGGGCAACGGCCGAGCTTGTGGCTGTTGCTGGAATCCCGCTGTTGAGCGCGCTGCTTAGGCCCGGAATGTAATAGTTATCGTCATAGCTCAGGCGCTGATACTGGTAAAATCCGCCGAGAGTGAGCTGGAATGGCCAGCTTTTCGGTGTGCTCAGGCGTACTTCCTGGGTAAATTTCTTGTCATGCTCGTGGCCATAGTACTGCTGAGTCGGGTTGATGTATTTCCCATTTTTGTCGGTAAAATTGGTATAATAGCTTCCCGCATTGCCTGCTGCGACAAGTTTGTCATACGTGACGGAATAATACGTATAGTCATTGGCATTGGAATAAGTCCGCGAAAAATATCCGGTTGCCGAAACGATGTCGAAATCGCCGATTTTGCCCTGAATCGCCAGTTCGGCCTGATACCAGTGATCGCGCAGCCAGGTCGGGCTGTAGTCATGAACGGCCAGATCGCCGACGCGCGGATCGTAATTGTACCCGCCTTTGGCATCGAGGTATTGATAGGTGATCTCGGGCGTGATCGTCCAGTCGGGCGCGACTTGCCAGGCGAGGGCGGCGCGACCGCCATATTCCTCATCGGGGTTGTAAGCGTTCTGGACCAGCGCCGCGTTGTCGAGCGTGATCGGCACCGATTGGTAATTGTAGACCCCGTGCGTGTTGTTGATGTAGCCGCCGGTCTTGTCGTAAAATGCCATCAGGCGGATCGCGACAGTGGGCGCCAGCGGCAGGTTGATAAAGCCTTCGATCTGGCCCCCGGCGTTGCCTTTGCCCCAT
>NZ_JARLJK010000123.1:0-36241 GCF_031291215.1 Silvimonas sp. | reverse complement strand
GCCCCCTGTTGGGAGGCTTGAGCGGCAGCTATCGGGATCGACTGTTGCAAATGGTCATGATGATCAGCGCGGTGATCACATACGAACAGCGTCGTGATCAGGAATGGCAGATTGGGTGCTCACGAATAAACAGATTTCGCAGTTGCGGATTCTGGCGGACATGACCACCTCTTCTGATCACTCGTGCTCACTTCGCTGATCGGATATGCACACCACGCTGGTTACGTGAGCAGCGTTAAAGGTCGGCTGTTAATGGCGCCCTACGATTATGCAAACGCAGAAACTTCTGCATTGCGGTCGTTCGCTCGCAATACAGCTGGAGTCCGATCTGAATACAAAAACGGACATTCTCCGGTATTTACTGCCAACACGTTTTAAGTAAAAGTACACATCGATGCAACCAACTCCTTCGACTGCGTCCACGTTCGGGCGCTGCGGAAGCCGCTATGCAGCGGCGTACACCTAGATTTGCACCAGACCTCGCCGACTAGCGACGGCAATCGCTTCAGTTCGACTGAGTACGTTTAGTTTGGTGAAAATTCTGCGCAGATGTGATTTGACCGTGGTCTCACTGACATACAGATTGACGCCGATTTCCTTGTTACTCTTGCCGCTAGCTAACAGAACTAACACATCCAGTTCGCGGGCGGTCAGCGCTTCACTGCTCATGCCAATCGCCAGCTTTGCAACCACCGTGGCTGGAATGCATATTGCCCCCGCGTGCACCTTGCGAATACATTCAAGTAGTTCCTCGCGCTGCACGTCCTTCAGAAGGTATCCCCTCGCACCTGCTTTGATAGCACTGGAAATATCGGCATCCGTATCAAAGGTCGTCAGCATGATGGCGCGGGCGGTTGCGTCGTGCCGCCGGATCTCTTCAATCGCACCGACTCCATCCAGCAAAGGCATCCGCAGATCAAGCAAGCAGACATCGGGCTTGTCCTCCCGCCACAGTTTTACTGCGTCGCGCCCATTGGCCGCTACGCCAATGACGACCATATCAGGCTGCCGACTTATCATGGAACTCAGCCCTTCACGTACTACGCAGTGATCGTCGGCGACGAGGATTCGTATCTTCGTCTGCTCCGCAGAACAGGCTGGTGTTACGTGCACGGGAGACGTCGAGATACCTGCTGCGCGGCTGGTCTGCCTCTTCCCGCTCATCGCCGCTCGCTCGCGTTCAGACATGGCCGGGCCTGATTTGGAAGCTCAATCAGGATCGCAGTGCCCGCGCCGCTTGCGCTCTGAATACTTATTGTCCCCCCCATACATTCAACCCTTTCTCCCATGCCGATCAAACCGAAACCGTCATTCTGACGCCCAAGATCAAAACCAGCACCATTGTCATGGGCGCGCAAATGAATGGTTCCGTTATCAAAGATAAGGTGCATGGAAAGATGATTGGCGCGCGAGTGCCGCAAGGCGTTCGTCACAATTTCCTGGGCGATACGCAGCAGGTTCTCCTCCCATTCCGGATTCAATGTCCGAGGTTCTCCTTGTACAACAAACTCCGTCCGCAGTCGTGTGTGTGTGGTCATCTTCCGGATTAAACCGCGCAAGGCTTCGCTCAAACCCTGATCTTCCAATGCCAGAGGCCGCAAGGCCCGAACAGAGCGGCGAGCCTCTTGCAAGCTCTCGCGAGCGAGATCCCTTGCGCGCATCAAGTGCTCTTCCGCTGCTTTCTCCAACCCCATCGCGCGTGCATCAGTCGCAGCGTCGAGTTGCACAATGACCCCCGTGAACCCCTGCGCGAGCGTATCGTGAATATCACGCGCCATGCGATTTCGCTCCGCCATGACAGCGGCTCGGCGCCCCTGTGCCGAGAGCCTTGTTAGTTGCAAGGCAAGCATGGCCTGGTTCGCCAAAGCTTGCGCCAACTCCATTTCTTCAGTCCGGCACTTGCGCTTGGTTGCGAACCGGATGCCAATCACACCCTCGACACGCCCAGCGATTGTCATTGGCACAATCAGAATTGATATCACGCCCAGCGACAAGACATGCTCACGCCATGGAAATTCGGTTGCCTCGCGGATGTCTGACAATAGATATGGCCGAGCACTTGAAAACACCTCTGGCCACGGCCAGACATCTTCAATCCTCAGCGCTTGCTGGACTGCCACCATACCGGCCTCGTCCTTGGTGAACAGCGCAGCATTTTCATAACCGAACTCAAATCCAACCAGACCGGTCTGCTCGTCACGACGCCAAAGACTGCAACTGTGCGCACCCAACTGTTCAGTGATCGTACTCAATACGTGCTCGACGACTCTGTCTGGTACGGATTCCCTTGCAAGTGCATCCAGCGTGCGAGTCAGCGCTTCCATCTGCCCGCGCGCAAAGCGCTCGGATGCCAGCAAAGCCTCAGCTGCCTGCTTGCGTTCCGTTATGTCGCGCAGGATGATCGTGAAAACCGGCTCACCGTGGTGATCAGTTCTGGAGATTGATACCTCAGCGGCAAACCCACTACCATCCTTGCGTAAACCGACAACCTCTCGGCGCGTGCCAGCACCCCGATCAACTGTGGATGATCCGGAAAACTGTTCTAGCTGAGCACTGTGATCGTGTGCGAGGTATTGTGGCAGGAGCAGTTCCAGCGGCTGACCCAATACCTCGGGCAGGTAGTAGCCGAAAGTCTTTTCGGCGCTCTGGTTGAACATCGCTATCCGCTGGCTTGCATCGACGGAAATGATTGCATCCTCAGCGATCTCCAGAATGCCTTCGAAGGTTGCCTTGGTGGCACTGATGGCGTCCAGTGAGCACTTTTTCTGGCTGACGTCCATAACGGCACCTATTAATTCGGTGAGTCGGCCAACATCATCGCGAATTGCTTCTGCGCACACCTCCAGATACTTGATGGCCCCGGATGGAAAACACAATCTGCACTCAAAGCGGAACTCCGTTTCACTCCCGGATAATTTCTCGCGAAGCAGGTGTAAGTCCTTCGGATGAATCAAATTACGCATTATCTGACCGGTCAGTACACTACCCGGGGCGATTTCGAAGATTCGGCATACCTCGTCCGATAAGGTCATTGTTGCACTGGCCGCACTCCAGGCAAAGGTGCCCGACAAGCTCAGGCGCTGGATGCACTCCAGCAAGGATTCACTGCGCCGCAGTTGATCCTCAGACGGGGTTCGCTCGATGGCGACTGTTGCCAGAGGCGTAATCTGTTTAACGATGTATCCATCTTCCTGCGAGAGATTGTCGATCGACCTGTCATTCAAAACGGGCTCTCCTGGCTGGCGTATGACTGGACGTCCTGACGCCATACGTCTCGTATAGCGCTACTGCTACCAAAAGCAGGCACGCAACCGTGTCTGGCAGCTCCGACTTTCAGACTTTCCCTACCGTCTCCCTTCCGGGGACTACCCCCTCTCAATGCATGAATCGATGCACAAGAGTGATGTCAACAATCTGGCATCTACCGTCTCAAATATCCACCCTATTCAACGCATCCCAAGATGGGAATCGAGGCGAAGCAATTGCAGTTCCCGCTCGTGCGCCACTTGGAGAATTCGCTCGGCAGCGTGCTGCCGTTCAATCCATTTGCCTCCAACGCGGATTACCGTCCGTTCGGCGCTTGCTTTTGCATAGCCTCGTTCGAAAGAGGGAGATCGACCTCCTACTCTTGCACCAGGCCAAATTCAATCAAAAGGGCAATGGCGCACACGGTGCCACCTGAATATGCTGATGGCATTATCTGACGTCAATATAGGACATATTCTTACGGCAAACGACACAATGATTGACAGTCATCCAACCTTGGGTACCAACCTTAGCCCGAAGGGGTGTTCGATGCGCGGCCAAGACAAGTACATCGCCTCACCCACTCGACGGCGCGTTCTGCAAGCGGTTCCGATGCCTTGGCCGCCGTTTTAATCTCGAGCGCAGACGCCCGCAATCCGCAGGCCGATTGCAAACATTCACCCAATAGAAAGGAACCGCCAGCATGGCTAGCAACTTCATCACTACGAAAGATGGCTCGCAGATTTTCTACAAGGACTGGGGTGCCGGTCAGCCTATCGTGTTCCATCATGGCTGGCCTCTGAGCTCGGACGATTGGGATGCGCAGATGTTGTTCTTCCTCGCTAAGGGTTATCGCGTCATCGCCCACGACCGCCGCGGTCACGGACGCTCGACCCAGACAGCTACCGGTAACGAGATGGATACGTATGCCGCCGATATGGCCACGCTCGCACAACACCTTGATCTGAAGAATGCAGTACACGTCGGGCATTCCACCGGCGGTGGTGAGGTTGCACGCTACGTCGCCCGATACGGCGCCGGCCGCGTCGCGAAGGCGGTATTGATCGGAGCGGTACCACCAATCATGGTCCAATCCGAAAAGAACCCGGGCGGACTACCGATTGAGGTATTCGACGGCTTTCGCAAGGCGCTTATCGACAATCGCGCCCAATTCTACCTTGACGTGCCATCCGGCCCTTTCTATGGCTTCAATCGACCGGATGCGAAGGTAAGCCAGGGGGTCATACAGAACTGGTGGCGGCAGGGCATGATTGGTGGCGCAAAGGCGCAGTACGACTGTATTAAGGCATTTTCCGAAACCGACTTCACGGAAGATCTCCAGTCGATCGACGTGCCGGTGTTGATCCTGCACGGTGACGACGACCAGATCGTGCCCATCGCGGACTCCGCCCTACTCAGCGCCAAGCTCGTCCGCAAGGGGACACTCAAGGTCTACCCGGGTCTCCCGCACGGCATGTGCACCACCAATTCGGAGCAGATCAACGCCGACCTGCTGACCTTCATCCAGAGCTGAACGACCCGTTGCCGGAAGGAGGTGGGGGGTCCCTTTGGCATTCCTTTGCACCTCCCCCGCCACGGCGCGGCACAGAACGCGTACAGGAGTTCAATATGAATGCGTACCAGAAACTTTACACCCCACAGGACTGTGCGGTCGTCTTCATCGACCACCAGCCGCAGATGCTGTTCGGCGTCTCCAGCACAGACCGTGCGACGCTCATGAATAATGTCGTGCTGTTCGCCAAGGTTGCCAAGGAGTTCAACATTCCCACGGTATTGACTTCGGTCGAGACTGAATCCTTCAGTGGCTACGTATGGCCGCAACTGCTCGATGTATTCCCTGGTCAGGCCGTGGTGGAACGCAGTTCGATGAACTCGTGGGATGACTCGGGCTTTCGCCAGGCCGTCGAAGCTACCGGACGCAAGAACATCATCCTGACGGGCCTCTGGACTGAGGTGTGCGTCACCTGGCCCACCATCGAAATGCTGGGCGCGGGCTACAACATCTACGTCGTCGAAGACTGCTGCGGTGCCACTTCGCCGGCAGCGCAGGAAGCGGCACTCTCGCGCATGGTACAGGCAGGTGCGGTACGTCTCACCACTATCCCTGCATTGCTTGAATTCCAGCGCGACTGGAAGAACAGGGAGCACTACGACGCGCTCATGGGCATTCTGAAGCAACATGCCGGCGCGTATGGCATGGGAATCGAGTACGCCTACACGATGGTGCACAAGGCACCGCAGTCTGCACAACAGCCGCAGGTGGTGCCGGCCAAGTCGCATTAATTCTGTCGCCCGCCTCGGCGCATGTGGAGGCGGGCATTCCAATCATGAGAAACCGCTTCCGCGAGCCTGGACCATGCCCATACACGTTGCTATTACCCGCCGCGTTCGACCCGGACGAGAAGCCGAATTCCAGCAAGCCCTGCATGATTTCATCGCAGCCTCGTTCGCACACGGTGGCGTATTGGGTGCCAACATGGTCGTGCCCTTGCCGGGTTCGGATGGACGTGAGTATGGCGTCTTGCGCAGTTTCCGCGACGAGCGCGAGCGCGACGATTTCTACCGCTCGCCCTTGTTCAAGGAATGGAACGAGCGCGCCCGCGCCTACACGGAAGGCGAACCGGTCAGACACCCACTCAACGGGCTGGAAGCATGGTTCCGCTCGCCTAGCGGACCACCGCCACGATGGAAGATGGCCCTGCTGACCTGGATCGCGGTATGGCCGATAAGCATGGCAGTGCCGGCAGCCCTGTCTCCATTGCGCGAGAGCCTGCCCCACGTCATCTTTGCGGGTGCCGTCGCCCTCGGCATCGTACTGGCACTGACCTGGGCTGTGATGCCAGTGCTGGTAAAAATGACGCACTCCTGGCTACACCCGGGAGCGTCGTAAACAGTAGCTAAGCGACCTCCCCGCCATCGGCATCCGTCACTGAACGCTGATAACCCACAAACACTGAAGCCCGAACGCCAACCCCTGAGGAATCCCGCCATGCCCGCCGACCTGATCCTGCATAACGGACGCATCCACACCGGCAACCGTCTGGCACCTGCGGCCACCGCAGTCGCCATTCGCGACGGCGTATTTACCGTTGTGGGCGACGAAAACACGGTCATGGCTGAGCGCGATGCACATACGCAAGTCGTTGACCTGCAAGGCCGGCGCGTGACTCCCGGCCTCAACGATTCGCACATGCATCTTATCCGTGGTGGTCTCAACTACAACCTCGAATTGCGCTGGGAGGGCGTGCCATCGCTAGCAGATGCATTGCGCATGCTGCGCGAGCAGGCTGCCCGCACGCCCAGCCCGCAATGGGTACGCGTGGTGGGCGGCTGGACCGAATTCCAGTTTGCCGAGCGACGCATGCCGACGCTGGACGAGCTCAATGCCGCCGCGCCCGACACACCGGTGTTTGTATTGCATCTCTATGACCGTGCTCTGCTCAATCGCGCCGCGCTGCGCGCAGTGGGCTACGGCAAGGAGACACCCGCGCCGCCGGGCGGCGATATTCAGCGCGACGCCTCCGGCGAACCGACCGGCATGCTCATTGCGCGCCCCAACGCATTGATCCTGTACGCCACGCTGGCCAAAGGGCCGAAGTTGCCGCTTGAATACCAGGTCAATTCGACGCGGCAGTTCATGCGCGAACTAAATCGCCTCGGCCTCACCAGTGCGATTGACGCCGGCGGTGGCTTCCAGAATTTTCCAGATGATTACGCTGTCATCGACCAACTGGCGCGCGATGAGCAGCTCACCGTGCGCATCGCCTATAACCTGTTCACGCAGCGCCCGAAGGAAGAACTGGAAGACTTCCAGAACTGGACCAGCAAGGTTACATATCGTCAAGGCAGCGATTTTTACCGTCACAACGGTGCGGGCGAGATGCTGGTGTTCTCCGCTGCAGACTTCGAGGACTTCCTTGAACCGCGCCCCGACCTTGCTCCGCACATGGAAGCCGAACTGGAGCGTGTCGTGCGGCATCTGGTCGAGCAGCGCTGGCCGTTCCGCCTGCATGCCACCTATGATGAATCCATAAGTCGCATGCTCGACGTGTTCGAGAAAGTCAACCGCGACACTCCTTTCTCCGGTTTGCCATGGTTCTTCGATCACGCCGAGACGATCACACAGCGCAACATCGAACGCGTGCAAGCGCTCGGCGGCGGCATTGCCATACAACACCGCATGGCCTTCCAGGGCGAATATTTCGTCGAGCGCTACGGCGCAGACGCCGCACGCGCCACACCGCCGATTCGGCGAATGCTCGACGCCGGATTGCCGGTCGGTGCTGGTACCGACGCCACGCGTGTGGCCAGCTACAATCCCTGGACCTCCCTTTACTGGCTGGTGGCTGGCCGCACCGTCGGCGGCCTCACGCTATATGACGAGAGTAACCGCCTGTCGCGCGAAACAGCACTTGAACTGTGGACGGCCGGCAGCGCCTGGTTCTCGTCCGATCAGGGCCGCAAGGGCCGCATCCAGGTGGGTCAGCTTGCCGACCTGGTAGCACTTACCGCTGATTATTTCAGTGTGCCCGAGGAAGCAATCAAGGACATCGAGTCCGTGCTGACCGTAGTGGGCGGAAAGATCGTCTACGCCCGCGACGAATTTTCCCCACTCGCACCGGCGTCACTACCGGTGCTGCCGGACTGGTCGCCGGTCGCACGTGTGCCCGGGCACTACAGCCGTCACTCCGCGCAGAAATACGCCGCACTGCCGCATCAATGCAGTGGGCCGTGTACGGTACACGGCCACGGACACGACAGAGCGCGCAACGCAAACTTGCCCATCTCCGACTTCACCGCCTTCTGGGGTGTATTTGGTTGTTCATGCTGGGCAATTTGATCCAACGGAGCAAGTGGATGATTTCGTTTGTAGAATACGGGCCCTCTTTGATCGCCGGCCTGACACTGCTGGCACGGCTACTGTTGTCGCTGGTCTTTCTCGACAGTGCATGGCACAAACTCAATCACTGGCAAGACAGCGTCACGGAGGTCCGGGCTTTAAAGTTGCCCCACCCCCAACTGATGGTCGCGCTGACCATCACCGCGCAAGCCCTTGGAGGGCTGGCGGTGGCCACCGGCGCAGGTGCCCGTGTCGGTGCGCTGATACTGGCCGGTTTTACCCTGCTGGCGACCTTTCTTGGACACAACTTCCTGAAGCTCGCAGGCAAAGCCCGCATAAATCAGGAGACGACCTTTCTGGAACATATGTCCATCGTCGGTGGCATGCTCATGCTTGCGGTATGCGGCCCAGGTGCATGGAGCCTTCATATCCTGTTCGAATGACGTGGACTGCCCCGGGTTCAGCAGACCACGCCAGCATCGCGCTGCAGCCTATTCAAAGTCGTCTGAACTAACGCGCCCAAGAACCGGGACAATGACGCATACCAGTCCCAGAGCAGACATGCAGAGCTGAGTGTGTGTAAGACCGCTTTGGCCGAGTTGTGCGCATTAGCTTTTCGGCCGGTCTCGAGCAGAAGGATGCCATTCAACTGAGGCTAAAAAATGCCGGCGAACTGCGGCGATTCGCGACCACCCAGCATCCTGTTGCGCAGGCATGTCGCACACGTCAAACAATCAGACTCCGACCAACAACCAAGGAGTCTGTCGTGGAAACCATCAACAAGCGTGAAGTCTGGAACAAAGGAAAGCTCGTCGGCCAGAAGCCGCCCCTCAAGCCCAAGGACATCTGGGCCATCCGCATCCACTTACAGAATCGACATGCGGTGCGGGACCTCGCAATGTTCAACCTGGCAATCGACAGCAAACTGCGCGGCTGTGATCTCGTCGGTCTTCACGTGCGCGATATTACTCACGGCAACCAGATCCTTGCCCGGGCCATGGTCATGCAGCGGAAGACACAGCGGCCGGTGCAGTTCGAACTGACTGAGCCCACCAGGTCAGCAGTAGCGGCCTGGTTAGAGCAGGTTCACTTGCGAAGCGATCAGTATCTTTTTCCAAGTAGGGTGGGCAACTCTCTCCACATCTCAACACGCCAATATGCCCGGATCGTGCATCAGTGGGTCGACGTAGCTGGACTGGATTCGTCCGCCTATGGCACACATTCGATGCGACGTACGAAGGCAACGCTAATCTACAAGCGAACGAAGAACCTGAGAGCGGTTCAGTTATTGCTTGGACACACAAAACTGGAAAGCACGGTGAGATACTTGGGCATCGAGGTAGACGACGCACTGGAGATTTCCGAGCAAACGGAAATCTAGCCCCGCATTGGCGGTCGTGGCAGAGCCTACATTTGGCTTGTCACGACCACTCCCTTGCATACTGCATGCGCACTACCGTCCGAGAGCCGATTCAGGTGAGTTCCAATGTCCGTTGAAATGACCGCTCTCATCTGAAACTAGCCGAACTGGCGACGCGTACATCTCGGCCGAAGCTGCCAAATAAAGATCAATGATCTTCCTTCAGCTACGCTTCGACGAGCGGCCATCCACGGGCATAGTCACCACGCCCTGCGGGTGCACGATATCCTGTTCTGCCGGTTGTGGTGCCAGAGCAGTAAAGACCTCCACGGCGTTCTTGCCGCCTTTCTTGGCCCGGTACATGGCTTCGTCGCCAAAGTGCAGCAGATCGCGCAAGTTGTCCGCCTGGTCCGGGTACATCACCACGCCAATGCTCGACGAGATATCCAGTGTCACACCATCGTCCATGACAAACGGCTCTTCAAGGACAACACGGATTTTCTCGGCAACCTGGATCGCATCGTCAACGTTCTGGATAACTGGCAGGAGAATGATGAATTCGTCGCCACCGATGCGTGCGGCGGTATCCGACTCGCGCAAAACCAAGTCCATCCGCGCTGCGACCTGCTTCAGCAACCAGTCTCCGGCCTGATGTCCATGCTGGTCATTGACCGCCTTGAACCGGTCCAGATCCACAAACAGCAGTGCCAGCTTGCGCTGTTCCCGCTGCGCGAGCGCGAGTGTCTGGCCGAGCCGGTCTTCCAGCATCCGGCGGTTGGGCAACCCGGTCAGCTGGTCGAAGAACGCCATGTTCCGGATCACTTCCTCGGCCACCTTGCGCTCGGAGATGTCCATCATGACGCCGACCAGTCCCGCCACATCACCCGCGCTATTCCGGAATATCGCCTTGCTTGCCAGGACATCGCGCAGTGATCCGTCCCCATATTGCACCTTCGTTTCGTACACCTGTGTGCGTGGGTTGTTAAAGAGTTCGTTGTCGGCCTTGAAGTAGATGGGGGCCAGCTCTGGTGGCCAAAGCTCGAAGACTCCCTTGCCGATTACCTCCTCGCGCGACTTGCCGGCATACTCCTCGAACTCGGTATTGCACATCAGATAGCGCCCGGCGCGGTCTTTGGCAAAAACCGGACTGGGCATGGCATTGACGAGAGTTTCCATCAGCATCAACTGGTCGGAGAGTTGTTCCCGGGCCTGATGCATCTCGTTCTCCGCCGCCTTGCGCGCGGTGATGTCCCGGGTGCTGCCCACAATGTGGGTCGGCCTGCCCGTGCTGTCCAGCATGATATGGACCACCACCTCGACCGGGATGAAGTGGCCATCCTTATGCCGGACTTCCAGCTCCATGCCGAATAAACGCGCGGTCATGTCGCCTTCGTCGATACGCCGGATATGTACTTCCACGGCATCGCGAAATACGTCGGTCTCCCCGGGTGTCAGCGAACGGGCCAGAGAATGACTGAGAATCTCTTCCTGAGTCCAGCCGCGCAGCCGTTCCACCGAGGGGCTGATATAGCTGTAATGCAGGGCAGGATATTGAATCACCCAGACCACGTCATTGCTGTTTTCTGCCATCAGGCGATACAGAGCCTGGCTCTCCCGCAAGGCTTCGGCCAGGCGCGCGCGCTCGATGACCATCTGTGCGAGCCGGGCGTAGTCGGCCAGCAAAACGAGATCATGAGCATCCGGTGCGGCCGGTTCCCGCTTGTACAGGGTGAATGCGCCGCGAATGTTGCCCTCACTGCCGGTAATGGGTTGTGACCAGGATGCACGCAGCCCGAGACCAAGTGCCGTTTCACGCCGAGCGCTCCAACAGGGATGGGTGGCAACATCCTCCACAATGACGGTTTCACCACTGCGAACAGCCGCCGTAGACGAACCGTTCATCTCTGCGATTGGCAACCGCACGGTTGCACCCAACCACTCCTTTGGTAAATTGGGTGCGGCACAGCCAGTTACCGTCTGGCCATCGTCAGCCACCAGGAAAATGGCGCATGGCATCCCCGGACGATACTCATCAATGATGCGCGCCATGGTGTCCAGCACCTCGGGCAGGGAGGCGTTCTGGTCCAGTTTCTCCAGCACCTGGTTGTTCAGCAGCAGGGAATGGTTGTGCGCTGCCAGTTCTTTCTCTGCAGCCTCACGGGCGATGGTCTGTTCATGCAATTCGGTCACGTCGGTCGAAATACCGATCAGGGACGGTGGTTGACCCGGCAGTTGCACCGGCACCTTGATCGAGGCGAAGTGAACGGTTTGGCCATTGGGCATGGTAACGACTTCCATGTCGCTGTGCTTCTTGCCCGAGGTGATCACCGCACGATCCATCTCATTAAATCTCTCGGCGGTTTCCTGCGGCAGGAATTCGCGTTCCAGCCGACCGATGAGTTGGTCGGCTGGCATGGCAAAGTGGGCTGCAGTCTTGGCGTTGACGTACAGGAGACGCCCCTCGATGGACTTGAAATAAACATTGGCGTCAATGCTGTCGAGGACCAGATCCAGCAATGCGCGCTGCTCGCGGCTCCGATGGAAACCCCCCAGCATCAGCCACTGCAGGAGACACAGGCAGGCAAACGCCACCACGGAGAAGGCTACCTGGATGCGCCAGTTGAACAGGTACTCGTTCTTGCTTGCTGCGACCACTTGCAGCCACTGGCCATCGTGCTGTGGCATAAGCACGGCAAGGCGCTCCAGTCCGTCAACCGGAGATCGGTAGGATTTCACGTCCGGTCCATAGCGTGAAGCTTTAAAATCCGCCGCGCTATATGGCACTGGGTCCATGTTTCCCGGCTGGTTTGTTTTTTCAGCATTTGCATAGCGGTATATGAGCCCGTACGAATGGCCATCAAGAATGGACAGTACCCCATCCTTGCCCAGATCGAAGCCCCGCGCCGCATCAGTGTTGAGCAGCGCCGACAGGCTGCGCAGACTGGTAAAGCTGACCACCGTGCCAAGCGCATGGCCATCCAGAGAGGTGACCCGCCGGTACATCGTAATCCCGCCCCCGCCCAGTTCGGGTGCTTGCGGACGGGAAACAAAAAAGGAGTCCGACTCGGCACCGCTATCATGAAAAGCCTGATAACGCGGAGAATCTTTGAAGGAATGTGCCGCCAGCACGCCTGGCGACATGGCCGATGCCAGCGACACGTGAGCGTCAACGGCGATGATATTCCCCGTCGGATCCAATACGGCGATGGCATCTACCCATCGCTGTTTCAGTTCATTTTGCAGCAGGGCGTGTACCAGCGGGTCGTTGCTGCCAATACCCCTGGCCTGTATGGCCTCACCGACCGCTGCGAGCTGATAGTCCAGCGTGGCCTCAAGCTGCTCAAAGCTGCGCCGATGCATTGACGACACATTTTTAAGGCTCCGCACCACCCCCGCTTCAATCCAGTTGTGCTCCAGGTACAGGTAGGTAGCCGCGCAAGCGCCTTCGACCAGCAGCACCAACACCAGTAGCCCGCGTTGGGTAGCCAAGCTGGAGAGTGACGAATGGACAAAAACACGCAGACGCGCAGCGGAAATACTCATGAACTCATCCTGTTAAATCCGGACCGGTACCGAGCGCATCGGGCAGTGATCAATAAACGAGTGAATCCAGTCAATTGCCTGGGCACTTTTGCTGGTCACCAGTCGCGTCAGATCCCGTTGATTGTGATGCATTGTCTTCAGGTTCAGCGTTCAACCGGGAAAGTGTAAGGTTGATGGGCAAGGCGTCACCACAGACCGATAAGTTTTTTTAACACTTAAATTAAAAATTTGCCCACTCATATGGTTTATAAGGCATTCCGGGAAAACGAGATTGAGCAAGTCTGCGCAAAACATGGAAATACTGCGAAGCAGAGATCACCCACAGGAAACCTTGCCTCTTATGCTGTTACCCCGGCAAGTCAAACTGGCTGCACGGGAGTGGCGTCAGATTGGCGATAACAGACGCTGCGCTCTCCTGAGCGATCTCGCACACCGCCACCTTGATCATTGTGCGGAACCTGGTCATTCATGAGCACCTTCTGTCGCGCTCCTGATCGCCGCAGTGTCTAATCATGACCGACAGCAAGGGTCGATCCCGATAGCTGCCGCTAGAGGCTGACAGTCCATCGGCTGATTCTCGGCGCAAGCAGTCACTCGAACCTTTGAATTCGAATGTCCATTCTCAGCACGAAATGCGGCCCCTCCTCTCATCGTTCCAGCTTTACCGGTACTGTCAAACTGACATATCCGAAGCGGTCGTTGGCTTATCTATCTGTACGCTCGACCAAGCGGACGGTTCTTGCAGGACAACGGGGCGTAGCAGCCGGTCCATGGCTGCGTATCCAACGCATGTCGTTGCATGAGCAGTTGAAGCTGGATACGGGCTCCGTGCTGCAGACCTCGCATAACCCCAATGCCGGTGGAAGCCCCATCAAACTGTCTACACCCCCTCCCGATGGCTTGAGTAAGCATCTGCGCCAAGTATCCGGTGTTTATTCACAGGCTGCAGGCAAAATGACAACGAGGTCAATCGAGGCCAATTCGCTAAAAAAATGGAATGGGTCGCCTGCATTGCTGGGCGGCGGCCTGGCGCGCAAGTCCTCCCCAGGCCGATCCGGTCAGTGCCGCAGCGCTATTTAAAGGGTGTGATCGCAGTACTGTCTGCTCGTCATGATTAGTGCCAATGACTATGTTGATCGCGGCTGCTCATCTTCAGGATAATAGCCCATGCACAAATGGCTCCACGTCGCGGGCGTCTATCGAGGTCCGGACCGTCCAGACCGGATTACCGTGTATTAATAGTCTGCAATTCAACCTCGCACCATTCGACAAATTCCTCTGCTGCTTTCGGCGAACTATAGAGGTAGCCCTGGATATCGTCACACTGCTGGTCGCGCAGGAACTCTGCTTGCTCTCTGGTTTCAACGCCTTCAGCGACAACCTTGAGCCCCAGCCCGTGAGCCAGAGAAATCGTGCTGCTGACGATCGTCTGGTACTTGGGCTCATTCATACGCATCACAAACGAGCGATCTATTTTCAAAGCGTAAATGGGTAACGTCGCCAGATATGCCAGCGACGAATAGCCGGTGCCGAAATCGTCGATAAAGATACGCATGCCCTGTCTGGCAAATTGCTCCAGCACTTGGCGAGCGCGCTCGGGATCGCTCATCAGCGCAGTCTCGGTGATTTCCAGGTCAAGCGCACTCAGATCAGCGCCGGTTCGTTCCGACAACGAAGACACGAAGTCAAAAAAATCGGGATCGAGCAGATTTTGTGGCGATATGTTGACGGCTACGCGCATTGGTTTGTTTGCATGCTGCCATGTCGCCACCTGCCGCGCCGCCATCTCAATGACAGCATAGGTGAGAGGCTTGATCAGACCAGTCTGCTCAGCCAGCGGAATAAACGAGGCTGGCGACACCGCGCCGTGTAATGGATGGAACCAGCGTACAAGTGCTTCGGCCCCCGTGATGACGGCAGGTGATTGGGCGCTGACCTTGGGTTGATAGAACAGGACTAGTTGGTCAGTACGGATTGCCTGACGCAGATCCGACAACAGCGTCAAGCGCTCTGGACTTTCGCGTTCGGATTCGCCGCCATACAGATTGTGAATGACGCCCTGTGACCAAGCCTGCCGTGCGGCGATATCAGAACGCCTTACCAGCGCGTCGGGGTCGGTTGCGTGTTCGGGATAAACCGCAGAGCCCGCAGATATCTGGATATCCACTGGAATGCCAGCGTACTCATATGGGACTTCGGTAATGGCTTCGATATACCGGGGAATTGCAGCCAGGCTCTCGACATCGAGCGGCATGATCATCGCGAAGGCGTCTCGCGCCACGCGCGCGATAAAGTGCACTCCTCCGGTGACCGCAGAGACCCGTTGGGCGAGTTGCCGGACAATTTCGTCTGCACCAGCCATACCGATCACGTCTTGAATGTCGAGCAACCGTTCGATATGCATGGTGACCAGGGCAAATTGACCCCGGTTCGCCAGCGAGCGGCGAATAACCAGTTCCAGGCTCGATACCAGCTCAAGAGCATTTGGCAGATCCGTAGCGGTATCAAAACGCGCCAGTCGCTCTACACGCTCTTCCGCACGCTGGCGCTCCTGTTTCGAACGTTGGGTGAGTATGCCGAACGTGAGATTACCGGCCAGTTCTTCCAGCAGCGCGACTTCCTCTGGATTGAAAATGTGCGCCTGTGCGGCATGAATGGTCAATGCGCCAAAGGCAATGCCGCCATCTGTGAGCGGAAGTGCCACCGCTGAACGTGACCCCAACGCATAAATTTTCTCTTGCCACGGCCCAAGGTCCAGTTCTTCCGCAATATCCTGGACAAGCTGGGTTTGTCCTGTGCGCAAGGCCTTGCCGGTAGGGCCGCCTCCCTGATGATCATCGGACCAGCTGATTGGCACACCATCAAGCCAGCCGATATTGGCGCCATGGCGGGCCGCAATATGCACGGATTTCGCGTCGTCTTGCACGCGGAAAGTGATCCAGGCCATCAGGTAATTTCCGGCCTCGACGATCGTGCGGCAGGTTTCATCCAGCAGCGCTTCTTCGCTCTGCGCAAGAACGATATTCTTGCTGCAGCCGCTCAGCACGCGCAGCGCCCGGTTCAGCCGGAGGATTTCGGCTTTCGATGCCATGGAGGCAGCCATGCGGTCCACCATGGCTGCCAACTCCCCCACCTCGCTACCATCTGCAACCATGCCTGTTCTGGCAAGGTAATCACCTGAACTCAGCTTGCGTGCCGTTTCCGTGATCACAGAAACCGGCCGGATAAACAGTCGATCCCCGACGAACCAGACCACCAGGAACGATACCAGGGCAAGACCCAGCCAGAGCGCGACACCACTCAGTAGCTGATGGTCCGCTGCAGCGGTCACTGTATTCTTGTCGATACCCGCCCAAAGATAGATGGGTCCACCGGAAGCGTAAGTAAATGGCGTGAATGCGTACAGCCTCAACTGACCATCCAGGCCCGGTTGCTCGCCGGTGCCTTGACCGCCGTTGGCCAGGATGTTCTGAAAAAATGCCGTTTCTGAAATTTTTGTTCCGACCATGCGCGCTGGGTCAGGATAATGCGCCA
Organism: Silvimonas sp.; assembly: GCF_031291215.1. NCBI lineage: Bacteria > Pseudomonadati > Pseudomonadota > Betaproteobacteria > Neisseriales > Chitinibacteraceae > Silvimonas > Silvimonas sp. Next base: position 19,697 of record NZ_JARLJK010000123.1, on the reverse strand, counting down.
GTACATTTCCCTGGCTATCCACGAGACCCATGCGGGTTCCGCCCTGCAGACTGGCTTCGCCAAGGCGACGACCAAACCAGCCCAGATCAAGCGAGGCCATCAAAAGCAGGGATGGTGCTTGCGCTCCAGTGCGGATTGCGATGCCGATCGGCAAAATGCGCTTCCCATCCGTGGTCGAGATGGTGACGGTTCCAGCCAGCACATCCGGTTCGTTCAATACAGCGCCGGCAAATGCGCGGTTTTTTGCAGCGTCGAACGCGGCTGCTCGGCCGCTGCACAGTACTGATCCATCGGCCTGTATCAGGCGAATATTGTCCAGCGCCTGGTTGCGTTTGAGAAAACGCGCCAATGCCTGGCTGCAAAGATCTGTCCGGGCAAAGGTCGTGGGGTCCCGACCAATAAACAGAAAAGTCGCCAGATCTCGCGTTTCCTGAACGATACCCGACTGTTGATCTGCTACAAGGGCAGCCTGCGTGCGCAAGGCCTCCAGCGCTTTGGCAATATCAGCGTCCCGCCGCTCTATGGTGCGATAGCAAATCGCCACAACCACGTAGAGCAGTATTACTCCGAGAAGCAAAGCGATCCGCAGACGCAGACTGCTGAAGTGAATACCCAACTAAAATCCTTTATATCCAGTCCATGACACTGCATGTTTGGCTTGCCTGGGCTGTACGCGTATGCTTGCCGCCATCAAGTTTTGCCAAAAGCCTGCATGGCGATTGTCATGCACGTCAAGCCGTTGTGCTTACTGCGTTGCCTGGAAGATGAATGGCCAATCGGACACTCAAACGATTTACGCTCCTTTTGTGGGGCTGCTTCAGTGTATTTGTTGGTTGCATGCTGGCGTTCATTTTTTATGCCCGGGCAGAGAATCAAGTTCGTGTGGCATACGGGATTCAGGTGGAGTCGCTGAAGCTTGCAACCGAATTGCGCCAGACTTCGGAAGACCTGACCCGTATGGTTCGGACCTACGTGGTCACTGGCGACCCCCGCTATAGCGCCCATTACCAGCAAATTCTGGATATACGTGATGGACGCAGCCCACGGCCGGCTGACTACTCCAGTGTGCACTGGGATCTTCTTCCAGGCGCATCCCCGCCCCCTGACACTGTTGCGCCTGCCGCGCTGTTGACGCGCATTCAGTCGGTGGGATTTACCATCCCTGAAATGAACAAATTGTCGGAGGCCAAGCTCAAGTCGGATGCTTTGGTCAGTCTGGAACGGTCTGCCATACAGATTGCGGACGAGGTCCCAAACGAAGCCACAACAGGTAATGCCACCGCGAAACGTCTGGCCGCAATACGTATGCTGCATGACGCAACATACTTACGAGCCAAGGTGGCCATCATGGGGCCGATTAGCGAGTTCAGCCACATGGTAGCCATGCGAACGGCTGCCCAAGTCGATCTTGCACAGCGGCACGCGCGTTTCATGATGTGGGTCTTCATTATTGCATGTGGTGCTCTCGTAACCCTGCTGTGGCGATTGCGTGCCAGTTTCCAGGCAGTCCTTGGTGGTTCAGTGGCAGATCTACAGGCGGTCATGAGCAAAGACCCCGACCCGCATACCCTCAAATACACCGAGACTGAGTCGCTTCTGGGGAGGCTGGCAGAAGTACAACTTACACGCGAGAACTCAGATGGTCAGCGTCGGGAATCCGAGCGAGCGCTGGCAGAGGCGGAGCGTCGTTTCCTCGAAATTGCGGAAGCAGCTAATGAGAGCATCTGTGTGGTGCAGGACGCATTGATCCGTTTTGCAAACCAGGCGCTGTTGTCGCGAATTGGAAGTGAGCAAAACGAATTGATTGGGGTCCCGTTTATCGAACTGGTTTACCCCGAAGACCGGAACGAACTAATGGACCGCTACCGCCGCCGGGAGGCCGGAGAGCAGAACGAAAGCACGAGTACCTTTCGTGTTATTGGAAAGGACGGGGAGGTTTTCGGCGTCTCCAGCCAAGCCAAGCGCTTTCAATGGGCTGGACGCCCAGCAGTCATGTATTTTCTTCGTTAGGATTACGTCCGGAATTTATTTTTTTGAACGATACCGGTTGGCTGGCAATTTTGGGTACGAAAGTACCCGTTCAATTCAAGAAAAACTGGACGTTGACGGTTACGGAGCGCCCATCGTCGGGTCCCCGGCTGTAACCAGCCGTGTCGTTTCACAATTGCGAACGGCAGCTTCGGTCGACGACCAGTCGGTGTCACTTCGTGGCTGGCGGCAGTTCGGCCGAAGCGGTCAGTCGCGACGGCGGTCGACAATGTCGGTTTGTCGCTCAAAAGCCGACTTGTTGCACGGCAATTAGCCAGCGTGCTTAAACCGGTGTCCATTGAGGCCGGGTCAGGCCAGTTTCATTTTGAAAACACACCGGGACGAGGCTTGCTGATGTGAAGGCAGTCTATGAGGGGGCTGGACCGCCTGCCCAGGTGGTCCACAAGTGCGTGGATTTCTTCGCTTGCCAGTCCTGCTGAGCGAGGGCAAAACCGCGCCACGCCCGGAATTATCGAGAATTACCCAAAAAAAATAATTTATCTGAATCGGATAATTTCGGATAAATCGCGCAAGTGCCTAGCTTCGATTTTGAACACCCTTTACTCATCCTATGGGCTTACTGTTTTGCTGCGCCCGCACACAGAGCAACTGCTGGATCGGTATTCGGAGCGTAAGCAAGCAGAACGGGCTGTAGACCTGGTACGTGATTTGTCAACGATTGCCATTCGGTAGCCGCCAATGGTACGCTCGGCCACGATGGTCACGGATTCGTGTGTCGCGTCATCGACAATGGTCAGGCGCTTGATGACTCGCCCTTCGGCTTCGTAGACGGTGTCGTGAGTGAGCCACCTTCGGGGAGTCTGAACTAGACTAGCCCTGACTGGCACCAAACGCGTCAATCCAGTACCTCTACACCTTGGTCGCGACCTTGCGTAGGTAGCGGGCACGACGGAAGAATTGAATCCCACCCGGCGCTCTCAACCGCCGCAGTGCCAACGCAAGAGGATGCAGAGCCGGCGAGGGCTTGTTGCGTAAACTGATTAACTGGTAATACCGGCAGTCTGCCAACCGTTCAAAGCGAAACGCTGGTGACGTCGACGTCAGCGCCGGATCAATCAACGGGATGATCCCGTGATTGTCGTTTGTATCCCTATTCGGTGTAACACACGGCCTCGTGTTATCCGGATTTGTCGCATTGCTGGCGGGCTTCAGTGGTTGATTGCCAGCTTGTAGAGATAGTCCCAAGGAAAGATGCCCCGCTCGTGACCATCACTAAAGTGCAGCTGAATTGCGTAATAGCCAATTAACGTTATATCTCGCACTACCAGTCCGGGCTGGATATCGGGCTTTTCTCCTTGTAACCATGCAGCTTGGCACTCGGTACAACGGCATTCCGCCCGCAATTGCGGGAAACTGAATTCCGCACGCAGATCAGCCCAGCTGACTCTGAGTACTTTCGGGGTGAGTTCCAGTTGCACTGGATTCATGGCGTATCTTTGCGGTTAATGTGCGCCAGGGCAATGCGCGCAGCTTTGCGCACCTCGGGATCCGGATCGGTTTGTGCCTGTAGCAGCGCCGGTTCGGCAGCAGCATCCGCAATTTCCCCCAAGGCAATCGCGGCTTCTTTGCGCAGATTTCCGACTTCATGCTGCAAGGTCTCAATCAGCGCTGGCAATGCTGCACAAAGTCGCAGTCGACCCAACGCGCGCGCGGCCCGCAAGCGCACTTGCCAGTAATCATCACCCAGCGCCGACAAAAGCCCCGTTAGTCCGGCCTGCAAGCGCAGTTTACCCAGCGTACTGGCGGCTTCTTCGCGGACGGACCAGATGGGGTCGGTCAGCGCTGCCAATAAATCCGGCAAGACGTATTCGCTTTCAGCCAAGCCCAACGCACCCGTTGCGGCGCGCCTTACTTCGGGATCAGTGTCATGGCGCGCCAGTTGCCCCAGTGCGGGTAGTGCCGCTTCATGCTTGAGCCAGCCAAGCACGCCCACGGCTTCACGCCGGATCAGCGCCACCGGGTCGGCCAGGCTTTGCAATGCGGCGGGGGCGGCTTCGGCAAGCCGCAATTCTCTGAGCGCACGCAGAACCGCGCCACGGGCAAAATCATTGTCATGGAGCGCCCAGGGTAATAGCTGCACTCCGGCTTCCCGTGTTTTCAGTTCAGATAAACTTTGCGCCGCCGCCATGCGTACCGTTTCTTCCGGGTCTAGCAACGTTTGCACCAATCCCGCAACAGATTGCGGCGTTTCCCAGCCAGCGAGCAACCCGGCGGCTTCGCCGCGCACCTCAGCAGCGGGATCAGCCAGTGCAGCAATCAGCGCCGGCAGATTGTTTTCATCGGCCTCATCGGCCAGTTCGATCAGCGCCACACGGCGGACTGTCGCGTCCGGGTGGCGCAGGCGGATAGACAGTTCGTGCCCGGCAGTGCTTGTGGCGAATGAAGTTTCGGTCATGTCAGATCGCAAATTGCAGTTGGTGAGCGGGTGGCGTACCCAAGGGGGTTAACCGGGGCAATTGGACTTGCGGGTTGTCGTGCCGCAGCAGGTTCAGGCAGTGCCGTTTCAGATCCGCAAAGTGGCTTGAAGTCATGAGTTCCGCTTGGCGCGGGCGGGGAAAATCCAGTGCCAGTGTTTCAATAATGCGGCCCGGACGAGGCCCCATCACCAGAATGCGGTCCGCCAGAAACAACGCCTCGTCAATATCGTGGGTAATAAACAAAACCGTGGTGTGGATGCGGCCCCAGATATCCAGCAGCAATTCCTGCATCTTGAGTCGTGTCAGCGCATCAAGCGCTCCGAAGGGCTCGTCCATGAGTAATACGCGCGGCTTGTTGATCAGCACGCGGGCAATTTCCACGCGTTGCTGCATGCCGCCGGAAAGCTCGCCCGGATAATGCCGTTCGAACCCGCCCAGCCCAACCATTTCGATTAATTCCTGCGCCTTGCGATCCCGTTCGGTCCTGCCGATGCCCTGCATTTTCAGGCCAAAGGCCACGTTGTCACGCACCGATTTCCACGGGAACAGGGTGTGATGCTGGAACACTAGCCCACGCTCCGGGTGGGGTCCGGTAATGGTCACGCCATCCAGTTGCACTTGTCCTTGCGTAGGGGTCAAATGCCCGGCCAGCGCGCCCAGCAATGTGGATTTGCCACAACCTGATGGCCCGAGCAGGCAAACAAATTCACCCGGACTGATGCTGAGTGACACTTGCTGCACGGCCTCAAACGCGGCTGCACCCTGCCCTAACGAAATAGAGAGCTTGTCGATATCAATACGCCCGGGTTGGGCGATGCCTGGCGTGCTCATGGGTGGTGTGCTCCCCTGCGATACCACGGCATCAGCCAGTTACCGGCGGCCCGAATCAACGCGCTGCTGCCCATCCCCAGCCCGCCGATCAACAGCATGCCGACAATGATATTGGCGTAGTTTTGCAACGTATAAGACTCCCACGTGTAGTACCCGATGCCGAACTGGCCAGAGATCATTTCTGCGGTGACAAGGCAAAACCAGCAAGTACCCATGCCAATCGACAGGCCGGTGACAATCGCCGGGGCCGCAGCAGGCACAATGACCTCGGCAAACACACGCAGACGTCCTGAGCCCAGGCTGCGGGCCGATGCAATCAGCCGGGCGTCTACCCCTTCCACGCCGTGTATTGTGTTGAGCAGAATCGGGAACACTGCGCCCACGAAGGTGATGAAAATCATGCTGGCTTCAGACGACGGAAACACCAGCACGGAGAGTGGAATCCACGCTACGGCGGGAATCGGACGCAGCACCTCCAGGGGCGGCAGCAAGCTGCGCTGAGCCCAGGTAAAGCGCCCGATCAATAATCCGGCCGCCACACCCAATAACCCGGCAATGCCAAACCCGGCGAGCACTCGAAACAAACTGGCGCGCAAATGAAACAGCAGTTTGGGTGACACCAGCAGATCGCGTGCTGCGGCAAGTACCTCCAGCGGTTGTGGTACGTTGGCAAAGGTGACCAATCCGGTGCGCCAATGTTGGCTAGCCGCCAGATGCCACAGCAACACGCATACCGCCAGCGAGACCAACTGCGTTGCATGTTTCGACCACGCCAGCTTAGGCCATTTCTGCATTGTGTCGGCAGGCAGGATCGGGACTGGTTTGGCGAGAGAGCTCATGACCCTGCCCCTTCAGTTACTAGCCAGCTTGGCGGTTTGGCGTGCGCTGGCGTAATCAAGCACGCGGGCCCCATTGGCCTTTGCCCAGTTGGCGGCGTTGTCTTTGAGCAAAAACGCAGCGAGTTGCCCTTTGCTGTCTTTTGCAAACCACGCCTGCTGAGCAAACAGTTTGATGCCGCTGTTGTAGTCTTGGGCGTAAATCACGCGGATCTTCTTGCCCTGGTTTTCCAGTTTGCGGGCATCGGTAAACGCGTTTTCGGGGGACTGATAACTGCGTACATGAGCTTCACCTGTTACCCATACCTGGGCCACGCGTTTGATATTGGTAATGGGCTTCCCAGTCAGCGCGTCATTGGCGTTCAATGCCAGCCGGTTGTAGTCTTTCAAACTGGCTTCGTAGTCTTTACCGGAAAGCCGGAATGCGTCGCGCAGGTAGCGATCATCAATAAAGCTGTTTACGTCCAGATTTGCGTCGGTTTTCTTCAGATATTTGAGTGTTTCGATCGACGTTTTGAGCGCCTGGCGATATTCCGGCTTCCAGGTAAAGTCACGGGTTTGCAGACCAAGAGGGCCATGAAACAGATAGGCCACTTCAGCCTCTACCCCAGTCGTTTTTTCGATCAGCTCACTGTATTTTTCTGGCTCAGCGGCAAACAGGCGATCCGCTTCAATGGCCGCACGCAAATAAGCTGTGACAATTTCCGGGTATTTTCTGGCGTATTCCGCGTTAACCAGGGAACCGTGAAACGTGGCAGCCCCCGCTTGTGAGCCATCAAATATCTTGCGGGCAAAACCGCGATACGGGAATAACTCGGCAAAGGGCACAAAATCCGCGTGTGCGTCGATTTTTCCGGTCTGCAGGGCAGGCGCCGCCACTTCTGGCGCCTGAGTCAAAATGGTGATGTCCTTATCGGGGTCTATACCCTGCGTTTTAAGTGCGCGCAGCAACATGCCGTGAGCAGTGGAGGCAAACGGCACTGACACCGTTTTGCCGCGCAAGTCGGCGATCGACTGGATGGACGAATCTTTGGGCACCACGATGCCATTACCGCTGCCTTGGGTACTGCCGGACAAAACGGTGATGAACAGACTCTTTTTGCCAGCCTTCTCAAAAGCCGCCCCATTGAGCGAACCGGGGAAATCTGCCATCGAACCAATATCCAGGCGATCTGCCACCATTTCGTTGGTCAGCGGTGCGCCAGAGGTAAAGTTCTTCCACTCGATGTCATAAGTGACATCTTTGTACTTGCCGTCATGCGGCAGGTATTTGTCGAGCAGTTTGAGTTCGCGAATCATCAAACCACCGGAGGCGCAATTGATGGTGGTGTCCTGCGTGCCAATGGCAATGCGGATGGTTTCGGCGTGGACGAGGCTGGCGCTTAGCCCGGCAAACCCCAGGGCGAGCAGACGGTGAAGCACATTCATGGTTCAACTCCGGTGAAAAGTCTTGTTATGGGGCGTGTGTACGGCGGCGTCAGCGCAGCAAATACGGAATATCGACCTGTACCGCGCCAGTCGGGCAGTCTTTCTCGCACGGCATGCAGTACCAACATTCGTCGAACGCCATATAGGCCTTGCCTTTGGTCAGGTCGATGGCCAGCACATCCAGCGGGCAGACATCCACGCAGACCGTGCAGCCTTTGTCGGCGATGCATTTTTCTTCATCAATGCGTACCGGTACGCTGATGCGCTGCTGGGCAAGGGAAAACACTGGAAAGCTCATGCCGGGAGACTCGCGGTGTGGGGTTGGGGCGGAATCCGTAATTGCTGGTAAGCGGTTTTTTCCGCATCGGCCATGGCGATGACCGCAGGCTCCAGTGCGCGTTTGAAGCAGTACATATCGCCGCGTTCGTTCTTATGGGTCTGCACATGCACCATCCAGTCCGCATCGTTGCGCTCGGGGAAATCCACCCGCTCGTGGTACAAGCCCCAGCGACTTTCCGTGCGAAACAAAGAGGCTCTGGCCGCCATCTCTGCGCAATCGCGAATGGCATGAACTTCCATGGCCCGCATCAGTTCATGCGGGTTATTGGCGTGTAGTTGGTCCAGATCGTGGCGAATGGCTTCAAAGCGCTCCAACCCGATTTCCATCTTGCGGGTCACTTTGGGCGGCTGCAGATAGTCGTTCACCATTCGGCGCAATTTGTATTCCACCTGAGCGGGCGGCAGGCCTGCGGTGCGCAGCAGCGGTGCCCACACGCGCTGACGTTCGGTAGCAATCTGCGCGTCATCGACCGGGGCATGCGCGTGATCACCGGCGTGCCGGGCTGCCGATTCGCCCGCGAACTTGCCATACACAAAAGCACCCAGCATGTAGTTGTGGGGCACGCATGCCAGATCACCCGCTGCAAACAAACCCGGCACGGTGGTCGCCGCATGTTCATCTACCCACACCCCGGACGCGGAATGCCCACTGCACAGACCGATTTCCGAAATATGCATTTCCACCATGCGCTCGCGGTAATCGGTGCCTCGGCCAGCATGAAAGCGGCCACGGCTGGGGCGTTCATTGGTATGCAAAATGGTTTCGATTGTGCTGATGGTTTCTTCGGCCAGATGATCCAGCTTGAGAAACACCGGGCCATTGCCACCGGCCAATTCACGCTGGAATTCGAGCATCATTTGTCCGCTCCAGTAATCGCACTCAATAAATCGCTCGCCTTTGCTATTGGTGGTGTAGCCACCGAACGGGCCGGTCACGTAGGCGCACGCCGGGCCGTTGTAGTCTTTGATCAGCGGGTTGATCTGGAAGCACTCAATCCCAGACAGCTCGGCCCCGGCATGAAACGCCATGCTGTAACCGTCGCCGGCATTGGTCGGGTTCTCATAGGTACCGAACAGGTAACCCGAAGCCGGTAAGCCCAGCCGACCCGCCGCGCCGGTGGCCAGCACCACCGCCTTGGCACGCACGACATGAAAATCGCCGGTACGGCAGTCAAACGCAAAGGTGCCCGCGATACGGCCATCTGTACCCACGATGAGGCGGGTGGCCACCAAACGATTGGTAATCTCTACCCGGGTTTTCTTGAGCTGGCGATAGAGCACCTTTTTAATGTCGTGCCCTTCCGGCATCGGCAGCACGTAGCTGCCCATGTGGTGCACCTTTTTCACCGCAAAATCACCGGTTTCGTCTTTCTCAAACTTCACGCCCCAGCGATCCAGTTCTTCGATCATGGCAAAGCTGTTCTGTGCGTACGCCATCACGGTTTTCTGGTTGACGATGCCATCATTGGCGGCGGTTATCTCACGCACATACTGTTCTGGCGTGGCGTGGCCCGGGATTACGGCGTTGTTGAGTCCATCCATCCCCATCGAGATGGCGCCGCTGCGTTTGACATTGGCTTTTTCCAGCAACAGCACGCGTGATGCCGGGTTGGCCTGTTTGGCCTTTACCGCCGCCATCGGCCCGGCAGTACCACCGCCGATGACCAATACATCGACTTCATGTTCAATCGTATTCATGGGTTTCTCGCTCAAGCGGGCTCAGTTGCGGGAAATGCGCAGCCGGTACTGGAAGTTGTCCGGGCGGCAATAAAGGTATTCAAAATCAACCGGCGCGCCTTCGCGGGTATGGGTTAGCCGCTCGATCCGCAAGATGGGTGAATTCACAGGCACACTCAGCAGGCCTGCGAGATCGGCATCTGCCAGTTGGGCATCGATGGCCAGGTCAGCATGGCCAAGTGCAATGTCGTAGTCGTTTTCGAGGATCAGAAAGATATCGCGCGAGGCCAGGTCCTCCCGTGCCAGCCGCTCGCCAATGCGGGTGCTGACGTACGTGACATCCAGCGAGACCGGCTCGCGGTTCAGATAACGGATGCGGCGAATCTGCGTCACTGGCGTGAATTCGGGCAGCGCCAGCCGGGCAGCCACTTCGGCATTGGCGGGTAAGGTATGCAGACTCACCAGTCGGTTGTGTATCTCATGCCCTTGGCCGGACATGGCCTCAGCAAAGCCTTGCAGCCGCCCCAGTTCCTGAAACGGTTTGGGCTTGGCCACAAATGAGCCTTTTCCCGCCACGCGGAAGATCAGCGACTCTTTTTCCAGATCACCCAAGGCCTGACGCACGGTGATACGACTGACCCCATATACACGCATCAATTCGCTCTCTGAGGGCATCTTTTCGTGCGGCAAATAACTGCCCGTCATGATGCGCCCGCGCAGTTCCTCCCGGATCTGGCTATAGAGTGAGATGTGGGAGTGAGTACGGGCAATTAAAGGTTCATACATGGCAACACTTCACATAACTTGTTATGACAGGTCATGTCATAGCAAGGCACGTGCCAAGCCATTGGCATTGCTTTGGAAAATATTCAACGCCATGATTATTATTGTTTTTATTGAAAATTCATTGCGTGCGGAGAAGGCAATTCATTTCGCTGGCCAATCAGAAGTGTTGAATTTCAAACACATAAACCAACAAACTGTTGATTTTCAAGCAGCTATTGTCTGAACTGCTCCAGTGTCTCGAAGAACCGGACTACTAGTGCCTGAGCAGCCCCGCCTTTTGTCGATACCCTGTCGTTATGAATCCACTATTCGAATAGCTGCCACGCAACGTGTTCCAGACACCTGTCGTGGGCGGCTATCCAACAATGAGCACCAACTGGCTATGAAAACAGTGGCAATTCACTTTTATGGTTTCTCCCGGATACAAAAAGATGGATTTTCATGAAAAAAAAGCTCCTTGCCGCCGTTCTCTGCCTATTCGCCAGTCTGATTGCCCACGCTGCAGATGACGACCCTCCCTTGCGGAAAGATCTGAACGAGCAGGTACTGATGCTGGAGGTCGGGTCTGGCCCGCAAGGTTTTGATCTGGAAACCACGCTCTACAAGCCGGCCGGGCCGGGCCCGTTTCCGCTGGTGGTGATCAACCACGGCAAAAAAGCCGGTGAGGCCTCTCTTCAGGAGCGGCAGCGTTATCCACTGATGGCGCAGGAATTCCTGAAACGCGGCTACCTCGTCGCGCTGCCGATGCGGCGCGGTTACTCGAGGTCGGGTGGCAAGTACGACCTGGAGGGTTGCAACATCACCCAGTGGGCTCGCGATCAGGCGGACGATGTCATCAAGGTCATTGAACTGCTGCGTGCCCGGCCGGACGTGGATGGCAACCGCATTCTGGTTATCGGGCAGTCGCTCGGCGGTTTGGTTGCCCTGGCGCAGGCGGAGCGCAATGTCACTGGTGTCAGGGCGATACTGAGCTTCGCCGACGGTATTTACTGGCCCGACAACGCATCCTGCGATTTGGAAACTGCTCGCAACGAGACCTACACCAATCTCGGCTCGGATGCCAAGGTCGATTCACTCTGGTTTCATGGCGAAGATGACGCATACACCCCAGCCGAAATTGCTGCCAGGCTGTACCGACGCTATCAAGCGGCGGGCGGGCGGGCCGAGCTGGTGCGTTTTGCGGCTCCTCAAAGCGTTGCACACGGTCTCTTTGGCACACGCCAGAGTTTCGAGAATATCTGGTGGCCCAAGGCAGAGCCCTTTCTCCAGGCCCACGGCCTGCCGACCGCAGTGATCAACCCGCAATACGTCGATCTGCCGGCACCAAAAGCCACCGGCTACGCCGAGAGCCCGCGCAACTTTATTGTTTTGCCAACGAGCGACCAAGGCTGTAAGTCAGCATATCGCCGATTTGTCTACGAGAATGTCGCGCCGCGCGCATTTGCCTTCAGCGCTGATGGCGCGTGCGGCTGGTCAGCCAATAGCGACGACCCCAGCTTTTACGCGCTGAAGAGCTGCAAATCTGCCGCGAGGCGGCTTTGCCAGCTCTATCTCGTCGACGATGTCGTGGTCTGGCCCAAAGAGATCGTAGCGCAGCCTGACACCTGGGATGCAAGTCAGCCTTTGCATGCATCCGAAAACTGATTCCGACTGGCGTTGACTCTCTATTTTCCCCGAAGCAGAGAGCGTAGCTAGCTAGCCAGATATGGCTGTCAGATGGGCGACGTAGCGGTACGAAGGGCGGCTAATAGCTCCTGGTCCAGTTTGGGTAGTTGCAGTGGATTGACTGGCACGAACACGTCATGAATGTAAATCACGCGCAGGCTGCTATAACTGGCGTGGCATTGCTTGCAACGAAACAAATTAACAAGATAAAACACCTCCGGGACAGCTGCGCCAAACCCCTGACGGACAACGCACTGGCAGACGCCTCAGAAGGGCTGTCCCATTGCCAGATACAGGCCGCTGTTACCGGATTTCCCCATCGCGTAATCCATTCGCAGCAGCGACTGGCTTTTCGGATCAAGGACGTACCGAACACCTACGCCCCCCATGGGGTACCAGTTACCCTGGTCACCAATCTTGTGATCTCCGTCAAACAGGCTGGCCACGCCACCGAAGACCGCCGCCTCCCAGCGGGGACGAAATGCATAGCGGGCCTCCACTTGGGTGACGAGCGAATTTTCCGCTGAATTTTCTCCAGTGGTATATCCCCGATAACGACGCAACGTCGCTTGAGATGAGGATGGCGCATCGGGCGTGGCAAGCCAGCTGGCGTTGTATGCGATGGTGAGTTTCGATGAAACCAGCTGGAAATAAGACGCCTGTGCATTGTAGGCCCAGTAATCGTAGTCGCCGGCAAACGCCTTGTTATACGACGTAATGGCGAACTCCAGATGCATGCCCGACTTGGGGTTCATCACGTTGTTGCGCGTGTCGTAGGTTACGTTGAGGCCAAGGCCACCGTTGTAGACATTTCCGATGTCGTATCGCGTCATGATGAAGTTGGCGGCATCGTCCGCGGCCTGCGGATCAATGTTGCTGTAAACGTAGCTGCCACCGACGTACCAAGGCAAATCGCCGATACGCTGCTGGTAACGGGCGTAATAGAGCTGCAGGTGGGTGTCCACCGAAGCCGGCCCCCCACCAAGATAATTGTTGTAGTCGTTCCTGGCTTTCGCTTGCACGATGGCACCGAGAAACCGTTTTGTATTGTCATCCCAATAGGACCGGTTGTAGAGCGCGGCCGTCCAGGAACCCGTATTGGAGTATTTGGCCTGAGCCCCCGTCATGGAGATCGGAGAGCCAACATCGAACTGGTTAAGGTAATTGGCAGTCGCCCCACCAGCAAAACCTAATTTTGGGCCATTGCTGAGCAGCGGCGCGAACAGCCCAGTCGAGTACCGGAAAAGTCTGGGATTCATCGCTTAACCAGTCCAAGATTTTATCCGCACCCCCCGGGTCAGGATTGAGTGCAAATTAACAGCGTTGCGAGCAACAGCGCAGAAAAGCTGAAATCAAACACGATTACGCCTTGGGCTTTTGCATTACTCAGTAACACACTCTCCCAAGACACCCTACGTTCCTTCTGTATAGGGTCATAAGCCACCGACAATGTCACGCTCTTCCATATGCCGCACAGCAGGCAGCGATTTAAGGGCTGCGACGATCTGCTCGAACTCGGGTGGGCTGACACGTGACAAGGTCACGATGATTTCATCGGTCTCCATCAGTTCCAGCGGCTTGAGTACAAATTGTTTTACCTTAGCGGTGCCTTTGGGCAGCAGGGCATTGAACATCTCCGGGGAAAGCTGCGCGTGGCTGGCGATGATGCGAAGTTCTCGCCGTTGGGCTTTTTCCCGGTACATGCGTTCCAGCGGCTTTATGCCGGCCAGAATCACCAGGATGATGATTGCAGCACTTATGGCGGCAAAATAAAGTCCGCCTCCGCAGGCTAGCCCCACTGCGGCAACAGACCACAGACTGGCGGCAGTGGTAAGCCCCTTGACTACCTCGCCGCGCATCAGAATGGAGCCAGCGCCCAGAAAACCGATACCGGACACGACTTGCGCCGCGACGCGCGATGGGTCAAGTACGGTATGCGCATCTTGCAGGACGTCGCTGAATCCGAAGGCCGAAACGATCATGAACAGTGCGGCGCCTACGCAAACCAGCATGTGGGTGCGTAAACCCGCAGACCACGATAGCCGCTCGCGCTCAAAACCGATCGCCCCACCCAGCACTGCGGCGGCCAGCAAGCGGACAAGGATGTCGTAGTTGGCAATCACTGGAGCCCTTCCTTTGACGGGTTTTAACTGTTTTTTTATCCTATACCAGCCTCGCTGGCGTTCCCATAAGGAGAGTGGTGCGGAGATCTATGGCCAAGCTTCGGCGCTGTGCAACTTTTGATGAGTGGTCTGCCCCTGCCATGGTTGACACCCAGTTAAGGGCATTGGGCAATGCTCGCTTTTCGGCCAAAACGGTCAGTCGCGATAACGGTCGTCAACGTCTGTTGTCTCACATGAAGCGGACTTGTTCTGCCGCCATAGCCAACACCCTTAATACTTGGTTTTGAATGTGGATGGCACTTGCACCCGCCAGGGGTGCGCGTCCCCGTGTTCATCGCGTTTTACGCGCTCACATGGTTCTGAAATTCCCGCGATATTGCTGTGGCGTGATATTGAGTCGACGTTGAAAAGCGCTCCGCATCTGATCGGGGCTGGAAAAACCGCAGTCGAAAGCAACGCTCTTAAGTGCTGCCTCCGTAGACTCAAGCAGATTGCGAGCCCGGTCCAGGCGTACGTTTTCCACGAATTCATGCGGTGTGATGCCCAGCTCACTGATGAAGAGGCGAGCGATGCTGCGCGCACTGACACCGCCGATTTCGGCCAGCCGCTCGACCGGAAAGGTCTCGTGGATATGGTCCATGACATAGGCCTGAACTTTACCCAGCGGCGTTCCCGCGTCGCTGGCAGTGAGTAGCAAAGGACTGAACTGGGATTGCCCCCCTTGGCGCTGCGCCACGACGACGAGCGCCTTGGCACACGCAAGAGATAAAGCGGCTCCGTGATCTTCTCCAACCAGGGCGAGACTAAGGTCGATGCCGGCCGTTACACCTGCGGATGTCACCAGATGATCATCGCGCGCATAAATCCGGTCATGCTCGACACGCGCCGCCGGAAATTGCGCTGCAAGCTGAGCTGAGCAAAGCCAGTGAGTCGTGACGATCCGGCCATCAAGAAGACCCGCATGGCCGAGCGCAAAAGCGCCGGTACAGATCGAGCCATATCGTTCGGCTGAAGCACCCCATTCTCTCAGCCACGCCGACAAGGCATCGCCGGATGGACTGGCAGGAAGATTCGGACCGCCTGCCACCAGCACCGTGTGAAAAACCTGCTGCGCCTGCGCGAAACTGAGATCAGCGACCATCCACATGCCGTTGGAACCGCGCAAAGGCTGCGTGTTACCCGCCACCAAAATGCAATTGTAACGATCCTCTTCCGGCAAAAACCCATTCGCTGCTGCAAACACATCGAGCGGACCGGCGACGTCGAGCGCCTGTACGCCATCGAATATGACTATCGCGACATCTTTCTTTGGCATGAGTGTTGGTGTCCTTTGTCAAAAAATATCGCGCATTGCGAAGCTCAGGCACCCGCTGGGCCCTGTTGGCAGATTATGACATACGGTTGGCAGATTTTCGTGGCAGGTATCAATTGCTGCCAAATTCGATTGCCGCGATCATTCTCTCGTCGGCTCAACGTCCTCTTCGAGTACCCGAACTGACAACCATTAACCGGCAGAACCCTCTTTTGCCGGGATATCAGTCTCACACGGAGAACGACTTTGACTCACAACCATCAGGCAGTCCCCGCCATAAATGGCATCACCATACCCGACAGCGCATTGGCGCGTGCGATCACCGAGTTTGTACGTGATACCGAGACCGAACTGCTGTTCAACCATTCGAGCCGGGTCTTTTACTTTGGCGCCATCGCAGGACAGCAGCGTGGCCTGAGCTTTAACACGGAGCTGCTGTACGCGGCGACGATGTTCCACGATATCGGCCTGATGCCGTCGCACAGTAGCGCGAATCTGCGCTTCGAGGTCGATGGCGCGAATGCCGCCCGCGACTTCCTGCAAAGCTACAAGCTCAATCCCGCCGACATTGAAAAGGTGTGGACCGGTATTGCGTTGCACACGACGCCAGGCGTGCCGGAGTTCATGGATCCGGTGATCGCCCTGACCACCGCTGGCGTCGAGATGGACGTGCTGGGCCTGACTTACGACCGCTACGCCCATGAGGTTCGTGAGGCCGTGGTCGCTGCCTTCCCGCGCACCGCCGCCTTCAAGGAAGACATCATTCAGGCCTTTTACGACGGCATCAAACACAAGCCCGATACCACCTTCGGCAACGTCAAGGCGGATGTCATCGCCGACAAGGAACCGCATTTCCATCGCGGCAACTTCTGCTCTGTTATCCGCTGTTCACACTGGCACGACTAATAATTCCAACCCATTTCCAAGGAGAAAGACATGACTGTATCTAACGTAATCCTCGTTCACGGTGCCTGGGCAGACGGCTCAAGCTGGGCCAAAATCATTCCGTTGCTGGTGGCCAAGGGCATGAAGGTTAATGCCGTCCAGCTGCCGCTCACCAGTTTCGAGGCCGATGTCGCTGCGGTTCGCCGCGCCATTGCACTGGCACAGGGCGACGTGGTGCTGGTTGGCCACAGCTACGCCGGCGCCGTGATCGGAGAGGCAGGCAACGACCCCAAGGTCACGCGGCTGGTCTATATCGACGCGTTTGCGCCCGATGCGGGAGAATCCGCCGGCTCGCTCTTCGCCCAGTTTGAAGCAGCCCCGCTCAATGCCGAGATCCGGCCCGATGCGGAAGGTTTCCTGTCGCTGACGCAGAAGGGAGTCGCCACGCTGTTCGCACAGGATCTTGACCCCGTGGAGCAGACGCTGGTCCATGCTACGCAAGGCCCGATCAATGCTGCAGCGCTCGGCGGCACACTGACGCAGGCCGCGTGGCGCGGTCGTCCAACTTTCTATCTGATCGGGGACGACGATATGGCGATCCTGCGCGTGGATCAGGAACGCATGGCCGCGCGCATGAATGCCGCAATCGGGCATGTCGCCTCCAGCCATGTTCCGATGCTCTCGCATCCCGCTGTTGTCAGCGACTTTATCCTTCAAGCCGCTGCCTGATTCCACCCAGGCCACGACGTTCGCGTCGTCGGCCTGTTTCTGGAGCAATCTGATGAACACCGTATCGAATACCATCAAACTTCATGTCGAGGATTCCGGGACCGGCGCGCCAGCGCTCTTCTTCCTCCATTACTGGGGCGGTTCATCCCGAACCTGGCGGCATGTCACACATAGCCTTACGCCCGATTTCCGCACGATAGCGGTCGATCAGCGCGGCTGGGGTCAATCGGACAAACCGCTCGAAGGTTATACGCTGGCTGTCCTGGCTGATGATGCGCAAAGGCTGATCGATAGCCTGGGCCTCGACCATTACATCCTGGTAGGGCATTCCATGGGCGGCAAAGTCGCGCAGTTGCTGGCATCGCGCCATCCGGCAGGGCTTGCGGGATTGGTTCTGGTGGCTCCGTCGCCGCCCTCACCGATGAACGTGCCGCTCGAGGCAAGGCAAGGCATGGTCAACGCCTACGATAGTCGGGAAAGCATTCTTGCCACAGTCGAACAGATGCTGGCGGCCACCCCGCTTCAGCCGGAAGATTTGCAAACAGTCGTGCACGACAGTCTGCAGGGCGCGCCAGCCGCCAAAGCGGCGTGGCCGCTGGCAGCCAGTCAGGAAGACATTACTGCACAGGCGGCACTGATCCGGGTTCCCACCCTCGTCATCTCGGGCGACAAAGATAAGGTCGATCCGCCCGCAGTGCTCCAGCAGGAATTAATGACGCGCATACCGCACGCCACGCTGCATGTTCTGCCCGGCATCGGCCACCTTTCTCCATTGGAGGCACCAGAGGATCTGGCCCATCAAATCCGGGAATTCGTCGCGCTGCGAACCGCAGTGACGCCGTAACCGCCGAATTACAAAGAGTGCCCCTGCGCTTGCCGGAATGGCGCTATGCATCCAAGGATATTTGTATGTTTGAAACTCAGATTATTACGATACCGATCCTGCCATTTGGCATGGTCAACGCCCATCTCATCCGCAGCGACGCAGGCTGCATTCTTATTGACACGGGTATTCCGGGATCGGAGCATAAGATCGGCAAGGTTCTCGCCAGACACGGTCTTACGTTCCGCGACATCAAGCTGATCGTCGTCACCCATGCTCATACCGACCATGCCGGCAGCGCAGCACGCCTGCGCCAGCTGTCGGGCGCGCCCATTCTGGCACATCAGGCCGATGTGGATTTCTACAGCCGCAAGGAGCCGATGACCTATTGCACAACGAGTTGGGTCGGCAAGCTGTTTCTCAAGACGCCGGTTCCACACGAACCCTACGAGGGTTTCGCTCCAGACATCATGATGACCAACGGCAACCTGTTCAATCTGCTCGACTTCGGGGTAGACGGCATTGCCCGGCATACGGCTGGTCACACGCCCGGCTCCATTGCAGTGGAGTTGTCTTCTCAGGACATGATGGTTGGAGATCTGATTGCCTCGGGCATACTGATTGGCGGGATGATCTTCAAGGGACATGCCATTCGACCGCCCTTCGAGGACGACCCGGCTACCGTATCGCGTGAGCTGATTCGCATGGTAGAAAGAGGTGGCAAACGCTTCCATATGGGCCATGGTGGGCCTTTGGAAGTTCCCGAAGTGATGCGCCACGCCTACGCTTGGCGAAATTGGCAGACCATTCATGCGCTGCAGGTCAATGCCAACACCACCAACACCAAGCGACTACTCCCACCGATAATCCTGCCGAAGAAGAGCACGTTTGAGCTCTTCCGCGTGGTAATTGAATCGCCCCGAGTTCGTAGACACTTCTGGTGGTCTGCTCTGGGTCGGCAGCTGCCATTGACGGTAGTGGGTGCCAACTTCCGCTTTGGCCGATTTGCCGTCAGCCCCAACCAACTGTGGGCAGCTCGTCGGCCAAAGCAGCCGGTGGTGCGGGATGCCTTGAATGACGGCTCCCTATCCAAAACGGACCTGTTGCGCGGCCATACTGGACTCGTTCAGTCAACTCTTCAATAATGCGCCTGGACAGACCTATGTTAGGAGGATGTATTGATGGTTAATGATGAAGCCACTCCTCTCGTCATCGATATAGCAAGGAGCTTTATATCGCTGGTGCGAGAAATTGAGCCAAGTTGGCGTAAAGCATATTTGCGATTCTGCTTACGCGACTCAGTATCTGAAGCGAAGGGTTCCTATGTGCATGAGTCGGGCGTTGATATTATTGATGTCGTCAAGCATAAGGATTTTTTCCACCCCGTCGCACAAAAGGGACAAGACCTTCTGGCTGCATTAGGAAAGACGGAGGGCGTGTTCCTGCTTGTTACGGATTCAAGTTTTGACTATGAAATTAAGTTTGAGTATCAAGACTTGAATCGTTGGAGAATCAGCAAGTTAGGTGGTGGAACAGGAGTGCCTTCCGGTATTGAGTAGCGACAGAGAGTGTTGCCGCAACAAGACGCCTTCCTACGGTGGGTATCGCTAGGTTCGGACAGGACAATGCCAATGACTTTATGGTGGATCGCTTGCGAAATTGGTCTGGCCCGGCCTCAACGGACACCGGGTTAAGCACTGAGTGCTGAATTACGCAGCTCGAATTCCGCCGGGGTCAGATACCCCAGCGTCGAATGGCGGCGATGATGGTTGTAAAACCGGATGTAATCGAACACAT